>NZ_VPBF01000054.1:0-14824 GCF_013418865.1 Acinetobacter sp. YH12117 | reverse complement strand
TCTGCCTGTTTCAAGATGGACATGATCTGACTGTCAGTAAATTTAGATGTTTTCATGCAGAATCTCCTGCTCGTATCTTAAGAGAAAATTCTACTTTTAGATCCTATTATTTTTAGGGGGGATTACCTATCCTAATTAAAAACTGTTTTTTAATAATTTGGAATATAAATAAGATTTAGTTAAAATTAACATTATTCATATAAATTAACATTATGTATTACATTTACTAATAATTTAAAATAATTAGTAGAAAAAAATTATGTTTTAATTATTTCTTTGATTATATAAATTGAGAGTAAAAAATGATTAATACGGAATTTTCAGAGTGTATTTCTGCATGTACAAACTGTTCACTTATTTGTACTGAATGTGCAACTTCTTGTTTAAAAGAAAAAGATTTAGAGATGATGCGTGAATGTATTCAACGTTGTCTAGAATGTGCAGATATTTGTCAGTTATGTGTGCGTATGCAACAACATAACTCACCTTTCCTCAAAGAGATTTGTGAGCTTTGTGCTAAGATCTGTGAATATTGTGCGGAAGAGTGTGAAAAACATTCACATGATCATTGTAAAAAATGTGCTGAGGCTTGCCGTCAGTGTGCAGAAGAATGTCGAAAAATTGTCATGTAAAATACTTCAATAATGTTAATTATATGGCTCTAGACTAACATAATCATTCTGCTAGTCTAGAGCCTTTCCTAAAATTAACATAATACACCTTATACGAAGCCAAAAATGGGAGCTTTAAGCTCCCATTTTTAGTCTTTAATTCGCTTTTTCGCTTCGTCATAAACTATGCTATCAGCTCGTTTTCCGACGGTAATGAGCAGGATAACTACCTGATCATCTTTAACTTGATAGACAAGTCGGACACCAGCTTTTAATAATTTGATTTTATAGCAACCTGCAAGATCGCCTCTAAGCATATTCTTTGGAATATGTGGCTGCTCTATGACTTTGGCTAGTTTCTTTTTAAATTGATCTCGTATAGCAACAGGGAGTTTTTCCCATTCTGCTGTAAAGTCCTTGTGACGTAAAAGCTTATAAGTCATCTAATGTGACTTCCTCAAACATCTCTTTAGGATCATTAATGCGCTTACGGACAAGAGCTAATAATTCTTCATCTTCTTCTGAAATCAAAGCTTTTTTGACAGGCAGTTTCCCAGTCGTAGCAACATACTCAAGAATACTAGTGAAGAAATCCGTAGGTGTAATACCTTGCTCTTTAAGGATTGAATAAGATTTTTCTTTAAGGGCTTCATCGATCCTGAAGTTAACAGTAGCCATCATATTTCCCAAGTATTTAATGTACTAGGAATATTGTAATGCAAATTGCATTACAAGTCGACTTCGCATAACAGCCATTATGTTAAATGGAAGGAAGCAAAATAAGTTAACATTTTGCTTCCGGCCACATTAAGCTAGAGTTTTATTTAAATAAAGCTATTTAGTAATCATTAAATTAATTAAAATCTAAATCTAACACCAGCTCCATATAACCAACCTTTCTCAGAGTTTGATTCTATTTGCCACGACGTTTCATCATTACCTTTTGAATACTCATAGGCAATGTCGATATACGGCATGATCTTTTTACTGATTTCATAGCGAGTTTCAAACCCTGCGGTTGCACTGCTTAAACCAGTTTTTTTCGCATATTTAGAGTCATCACTAAAGATAGCATCCAACTCTAAATAAGGTTGAATAATCAACTTTTGCGTAATCAGAAAATCACGTTCCGTTTCTAGGCTAAAGCCCGCATAATTGTCTTCTCCCGCATAGAGATAAGCATCAGTTTCAAAGAAATATGGCGCCATACCATGTAAGCCAATCACCGCATCAACATTTTCTTCGGTGTCTTTGCGATGATCATTGAGTTCAACTTTTTCACTACGATAACGTGCACCAATCTGTGCATCCCAAAAGTCTGAAATCATACGGCTATATAAAAGTTTGGCATCATAATGTGCATCATGCGATTCTTCTTTATCGGCATGAATTTTAATAAAAACCTTATTTTCATCTGTGCCAATACGGGTTTCAAACTCTGACTTTAAATCACCTGTGCCATCTTCATTGACAAGCCACTTATTGTCCACTGTCGTAATCGCATAAATTTGCGCACCGTGTTCTGAGCGATGATCATAATGCGAACTCTGCTGAGCATTCGCATCTGGTACATGATGTAAATGATTAACCGTAGATGTTGCCTGATGTTGTGCCTGATTCATTTGGCTATGGTTCATTTGAGAGCGATCCATTTGCATCGGCTGATTTTGACTAGAAGATGTAGCAACTGTCATTTTTTCAGGCGCACTATGATCTTCACCATTATGTGCCAAACTCACTGCACTGACCATCAACAAAGAGCTTGCTAAAACAGTTTTAGAAAAAAGATTAATGGTGCGCATGTTGATCTCCTTTCTGTACTTTTTGATCTTGCTGTTTCTCTGTTGATTTGTGATGCATTGGCTGATGACCTGCATGTTGATGGTTCATCGGTGCTGAATGTGCAGCATGATTCATTTTCCCCATCATCTGCATGTGTTGTGCATGCTCTTGTGGAGAATGCTGTGAATGATCCATCTCAGACATCGCTTGATGATTCATTGATGGTACATTTTTTCCATCAGTCTGAGCAGTTGAATGATGCCCTTCGTGCGCCAAACTTAAGCTTGTTAAACTCAATACCGCAACAGAAAAAAACGCTTTAAATACAAAATTAGTGATGTGCATGTCCAGCTCCTTTTTGCTCAGTTACTTGGTGAGTTTGAGTCGAATTTGTACCTTGAATTGGCGTTGTAGACACTTGTTCATCGCTAACATTTGCCACGATCAACTTGTTCATCATTCCTGCACTCATGTGATACAACAAATGACAATGGATTGCCCATTCGCCCAACTCATCCGCAGTTAATAAAGCAGTCACTGTTTTACCCGGTGGTACAATCAATGTGTGTTTATTCGGCATATCTACCGACTCTTGACCATTCTCCAACTGCATAAACATGCCATGTAAATGCATGGGGTGCGCCATCATACTGTCATTAATAAATTTGATACGGATACGCTCGCCATACTTCACTTTTAATGGCTCAGCATCGCTGAATTTTTTACCGTTAATCGTCCAAATATAACGCTCCATAGTACCGCCCAAACGTACTACTAATTCACTGCTAGCTTCACGAGTATCTTTTTGCGGTTCTAAAGATTTTAAATCACTATATTGCAAGGCTTTATTGCCCGCAGGTGTAGATGCATTTGCCCAACCATAAACCACTTGATCATTTTCTTGTGGTTTTGCTGTGCCATGCTGTGAATGATCCATTTTCGAGTGATCCATGCCTTGCATATCGCCATGGTTCATTTTTGAATGATCCATTTTCGAGTGATCCATGCCTTGCATATTGCCGTGGTTCATTTTCGAATGATCCATTCCTGCATGATCACCGCCACCATGTCCCATATCTTCCATGGTCAAAAGTGAGCGTGGACGTGGTGCAGGCATATGAATGCCATGTGTCATAGGATTTAATTCATTGTGCAGTGTACCAATCGCATAGCCTGCACGGTCAATTGACTCAGCTTCAATTTGATAATGTCCGCCTTTTGGCTCCACAATCACATCATAAGTTTCAGCTGTGCCAATACGAAACTCATCCACAGCAACAGGTTTTACAGGCTGACCATCAGCACTGACCACAGTCATTTTCAAGTTAGGAATACGGACATCGTAGAAAGACATCGCAGATGCATTCACAAAACGTAGGCGAATTTTTTCATTCGGTTTAAACATTCCTGTCCAATTTTGTTCAGGTGTTTTGCCATTAATGAGGAAGGTATAACCTGTAACATCCGACATGTCGGTTTTTAGCATACGCATCTGATTCCACATTTTGCGGTCAGACCATGTCGCTTTTATGCCATCACGTTTAACCTGCTTCCAAACATCACCCAAGGTTTCACGCTGATCTTGATAATATTCAGCTGAAATTTTAAGATCTTTCTGAATTTGATCACTGGTTTTTTCATGAAAATCTGACAACATCACCACATAGTCACGTTCAGCTTTTTCATGTGCTGCCAATGGTGTTTTACCTTTTGGATAAATCACAAAAGAACCATATAAGCCGTCCTGTTCCTGTCCTTTAGAATGAGCGTGATACCAATAAGTCCCGCTTTGGCGAATCTTGAATTTATAAACATACTCGCTTTGAGGCTTAATACCGTTAAAACCATTAAATCCCGGTACACCATCCATAATGCCCGGCAACAACAGTCCGTGCCAATGAATAGAAGAATCTTGGTTTTTTAAATTATTTTTCACGCGAATGATGGCTTCATCACCCTCTTCAAACTCAAGCAAAGGCGCAGGAAATTGACCATTTACGGTAATGCGCTTTACAGGCTTTCCAGTTGGGCTGACCACTGCTTCATCAATAACAAGCTGATATTCACGCACTTCGGCAAAAACCAAAGGCGACGATGCAAAACAAATACCTGCTAATAGGTACGAACTAATTTTATGAGACATAACTTAACCTTAATTTTTGAAAAATAAATAAATTTTAAAAAAATTGGTTAAGCTTTAGGGGGACGTGAAATTTCTTGCCAATACCCATTTAGATATTGGTTGGGGTAATAAAAATTAGGCTGATCTATAGAATAGAAGGTATCTAGGGGATCTAGCGAGCTTTGCAAAGAATGAAGACATGAGATCTGTGTCTGGCAGGATAAGCTAGAACATTCCTGACACTTTTTGTGATCTATATTCTGATTAAGAGCTAAATGATTATGGCAATCGGTATTCGTCTGTACTTCGTGATTAATACCATGTTGAGTGACTTGCTGTGCTTGATCTAAACAATGATCTTGGCTCATTTCAGTTTGCATATTGATATGCATTATCTTTACTGATGCAACAGACACACTACTCCATCCTATGGCAAAAACCATAAGAAAACAAAACCAAAGTTTTTTGGAGAGATGAGTCAACACGAATGCTATCTAGGAATAGAATTTAATCCAAAATATCTTAACGGAATTTTCAAATATTTACAACTCAATATAATTTAGTAGTTTCTCTAAAATTAACATAATACACGTTATCCGAAATAAATAAAATATTTGTTTTAAATCAACATCTTGCAAAATTTAAAAAAGCCCATTCACCCTCGAATGGGCTTTTTATGTGAATAATTATGTTCCACATTTTTCTGGGTTTACGAGCCTAAATTCTTACGATACTGAATGAAACCTGTATTGTCTGCCGACTGATCATATAAGATTTTTGCTAGCTAGATAGTTGGTTTCATGCAGAATCTCCTGCCTATATTTTAAGAGAAAACTTTACTTTTAGATCCTATTATTTTTAGGGAGGATTACCTAGGATAGTCGAAATTATGATATAATTTAATTACTATCATACTCTTATATTTTATTTTAAAAATGAAAATAGGTAATTTTAAAGATAAGTTTGATTCAATATCTAATAAATCTGAAGTATCAATATTATTAGCAAATGGCTTTTCTCAAGCATGGAGTCATGAAATTTTTAATTATAAGTCTTTATTTGATAAAGCTGATTTTGGTACCAGAGATCTCGAAATTCGTCAGTTATTTACGGAATTCGATACCTATGATTTTGAAAAGATCATGAGAATATTAGAGTCAGCACAAAAGATATGTGAATTATATGATGTAGATAAAAATAAAATTATTGAAATACAAAGTGATCAAGAACAGTTGAAAAATTCTCTAGTTAAAGTTATTTCTGATACTCATCCCTTAACATCCAATTTTGTATCAACAAGCCAGTATGAAAAAGCAAGGCCATTCATTAAACAATTTTCTCAAGTGTTTACATTAAATTATGACTTATTGCTTTATTGGGTCATTAATAAAAAAGAAATATCTCCTACAGGATATTTTAGTAAGGACGGTTTTAGATACAATAGTTGGGAAAATACTAGCGATCAAAATGTTTTCTATCTACATGGAGGACTGCATTTATATGATAGTAAAGTGACTATTAACAAACATACATTTAAAGATCACTTAGGTAAGAGTATTGTTGATCATGTAAAAGAAAATCTAGCTGTTGGAAAATTTCCATTATTTGTATCAGAACCTAATTACGAAGCTAAACTTAGTAGAATTCAGCATAATCCATATTTGAACTCATGTTATAAAAAATTAAAAAAAATAAAAGGTTCTTTGTTTATTCATGGGCATTCAATGGCTGAAAATGATCAACATATTTTCGATCAAATTAATAAGAGTGAAGTTGAAAATATTTATATCAGTATATTTGGTGATCAATACTCAGACTCTAATAAAACAACAATTGCTAATGCCCACCGATTTATAGACACTAAAAAAATAAACATTGAATTTTATAAAGCTGAGTCTGCTCCTATTTGGGCTTAAAGAATAGTCACTGATTTTATACGCACATATTAGTCCAAATTATAGAGAATGATTAATTAATTATTTGTAAATATCGATAAACAGCTTGCCGGCTGATACCAAATGCTTTTGCCAGAGCAACTTTGGAGGAATACAGTCCTTCTTTCCAGGCTTGTCGTAAAGCCTCAGCCTGCTCAGTGTTCAATTTATGGACACGACCTTTATATTTCCCTTGAGCCGCTGCAAGCTTAATCCCCTCTTTTTGGCGTTCCAAGATAATTTCCCGCTCGAATTGAGCAAAAGCGCCCATAAGCTGCAACATCAGGTTATCCATCGGAGTGGCCTGGGCCGTGAAAGTAATATTTTCTTTGACAAACTGGATGGCGACTCCCTTCTTTATGAGCTGATCAACTTCAGTAACTAAATCTTTCAGACTTCGAGCGAAACGATCCATAGAGTGCACGACGATCATGTCTCCTTCACGAACATAGCTGAGCATTTCCTGAAATTTCGGACGGGCAGTATTTTTTCCAGAGGCCTTATCGATAAAAACCCTGTCGACTTCGACTCCTTCAAGTTGTCGTCCAATATTCTGGTCAACAGAGCTGACTCTGACATATCCCACCTTATGACCTTTCATCATGCCTTCTACCAAATGCTTATTTCTGCTTATTGTAAATAATGAATATTATATTTCAAAGTTACATGTAACGTATGGACAAAATTTATTTAAATGAGACATAAACTTCAGGGCGTTGTCTGTGTTATTTTAGGGTATACTTTAAAGTTACACAAAACATCTATATGAAGACTAAAGTCCAAATTAGTGTTTATGTTGGTTCAATGTATTACATTTCGTATTTTCTATTTGTAACGTAATTTCAGTAATATTATGATTATGTTTTAGAACTTCTAAGGCATTTTGATAGAGTTGATCTGTATTGCTATTCGGAGCAACCAAATGAGCAGTTAAATGAATATTTCTTGAGGATATAGCCCAGACTTTCAACTGATGAATCCCTTCAACGCCCTCTAGCTTCAATAAATCATTTCTTAACGACTCAATATCAATCTCATCAGGAACTCCTTCAAGCAGAATATGAATACTTTGTTTTAATAAAATCCAAGTTCGAGGTAAGACCCAGAAGCCAATTAACACAGCGATTACGGTATCAACCCACATCCACTGGGTAAAATAAATAACTATTCCTCCGATAATCACGCCTATCGATCCTAGAGCATCACTAAGAACTTCTAAATATGCACCTTTTATATTTAGACTTCCTTCAGCACTAGCAGAAAGGATTTTCATTGAAATCAAATTTATGACCAAACCAATGACCGCGACAATCATCATTCCAACACTTTGAATTTCAGCAGGATTCGTAAAACGTTGATAAGCTTCATATACAATATATATTGCTACCACAAAAAGCATCACCGCATTAAACAGAGCCGCTAAAATTTCAAATCGCTGATAGCCAAAAGTTCTTTTATCATCTGCGGCTTTTTTACCAATTTTGATAGCGGCAAGAGCAATAGCTAAAGCGGCTACATCAGTAAACATATGAGCTGCATCAGATAACAAAGCCAAACTTTGGGTAATAAAAGCAGCGACAACTTCTACTATTAAAAAAGTAGTCGTTAAACCTAAGGCAACCATTAACTTCTTACTATTTTCTTCAGTAACAACCGCATGGCTATGATCATGATGTTCTGACATAAAATATTTTCCTTATTCTATTTATGATGAGCAGAGATATTGGATAACAGCCAATATCTCTGCTGTAAATCGACTAATCTATTGGATTAAGAAACTTTCTTTTCATTTATCCAACGATAAAGCACGGGTAACAGCACCAAAGTTAGTAATGTTGAAGAGATAATCCCGCCAATCACTACGGTTGCCAGTGGCCGTTGAACCTCAGCCCCTGTTCCGGTTGCCAGCGCCATTGGTACAAAACCCAGTGAAGCCACACAAGCTGTCATCAACACTGGTCTTAAGCGCAAAATAGCCCCTTGCCACACGGCTTTATGCACTGGATATTTGTCCCTTAATTCCTTAATAAAGGTCAGCATTACCAGTCCATTGAGGACTGCAACACCAGATAAGGCAATAAAGCCAATTCCAGCTGACATCGATAATGGAATATCCCTTAGCCAAAGGAACAGCACACCACCGGTCAAGGCAAAGGGTACCCCGGTAAAGACCAATAGACTTTCTTTGACATTGTGAAAGACCGCCATCAGTAAAATAAAGATAGTGATTAAAGCCAGTGGAATCACGATTTGCATCCGTGCTTTGGCTGAAGCCAAATTTTCAAACTGACCGCCATATTCTATCCAATAACCACTTGGCAAAGTGTATGCTTTGAGCTGTGTCTGTACATCAGAAACAAAAGACCCTAAATCACGCCCTTCAACATTCGTTGTAACCACAACTCGGCGTTTACCATTTTCTCGACTGACTTGGTTGATTCCTTCAATGGTCGAGACTTGCGCGACATCCGACAATAAAATACTGCCACCATTTGGAAGCTGAATAGGTAACTGGGAAACAGATGCGACACTACGGTCTTGCTCTCCAAGACGGATAACAAAATCAAAACGACGATCGCCTTCTAAAATCTCTCCCACGCTTTGTCCACCAATACTTGCAGCCACCACATCCTGAATAGATTTCACACTCAAGCCATACTGGGCAGCTAAAGCTTTATCAATCTCTACATTGAGTAAAGGCAGACCCGAAGTTTGTTCAACTTTCACCGCACTGCTACCTGCGACTTGCTGAATGATTTTCGCGATTTTTGCAGCCTCAGTATTCAAAACCTGCATGTCATCACCAAAAACCTTCACCCCCACATCACTGCGTATACCTGAAATCAGTTCATTAAAACGTAACTCAATAGGCTGAGAAAACTCACTGTTATTGCCGGGAATTGTCGCAAGATAAGCTTCCATTCGGGTTCGAAGTGCATCTAGGCTTTCTTTTGAATCTGGCCATTCCTCACGTGGTTTCAGCATGATATAACCATCGGAAATATTCGGTGGCATCACATCTGTCGCCACTTCAGCAGTCCCGGTACGGGCAAATATAGCTTTAATTTCGGGAAAGTTTTTCAGTAAAAGCTTTTCGGTATTTTCCTGAATACGTAAAGACTCTTCCAAGCCTGTGCTTGGAGAACGTAATTGCTGTACCGCAAAATCACCTTCACTCAGCTGGGGTGCAAACTCACTGCCAATCTTCGTGCTGAGCAGACCCGTAATGACCAGGAGACAAATGGCAAAAGTTAAAACCACCGCTTTGTAATGATAGGCTCCATCCAATATCTGTTGATATCGGGTTTTGAGCCAGATCATCCAACGGCTTTCCGTTTCTTTGATCTCCCCTTTAACCCATAAAGCAACTGCAGCGGGCACAAAGGTGATCGATAAAATAATAGCTGCCACCAGTGCGAGAACAACGGTTAAAGCCATCGGATGAAATAGTTTTGCTTCTACACCACTTAAAGCAAAAATCGGCAAATACACCACCAAAATAATAAGCTGACCAAAAATAAGAGGACGACGTGCTTGGCGGGCAGCCAGAAAAACTTCCTTAAAGCGTTCACTTTGTGTGAGAGGTCGTTTTAACAGTTGCTGTGTATGGGCTAAACGCCGGATACAGTTTTCGACAATCACCACAGCACCATCGACAATGATGCCGAAATCGAGTGCACCTAAACTCATCAGATTGGCACTGATATTTTTCTGTGCCATCCCGGTTAAGGTAAACAGCATAGAGAGTGGAATGACACAGGCAGTAATCAAGGCAGCACGGATATTCCCTAAAAACAGGAACAGAATGATGATGACCAGGATTGCTCCCTCTACCAAGTTTTTCTGAACGGTTTTAATCGCCTTCTCAACCAAGGTAGTACGGTCGTACACCGTTTCAATCACTACCCCTTTAGGCAAACTATTCTGAATATCTTGAAGCTTGGCATCCACAGCTTTAGAAACAGTCCGGCTATTTCCACCCATCGCCATCATGGCAATCCCTAAAACGGTTTCTTTGCCGTTATAGGTTGCCCCACCGGTTCTTAAATCATGCCCAATAGAGACTTGCGCAATATCACCAACCCGAATTGGGCTGCCATTTGGGCTACCCAGCATGGTGTTCTCAATATCAGAAAGCCCATTGAATGTACCCGGTACACGTACCGTCAGTTGCTGACCATTGTCTTCAATATAACCTGCACCTCGGTTCTCATTATTTTGCGCTAAAGCCTGTTGCAGTTGTTCTAATGAGATATTCAGTTGCTGCATCCGGTTTAAATCGGGAGAGACCACATAGGTTTTTTCAAAACCACCAATACTGTTGACCTCTGCAACTCCCTTAACACGTTGCAGTTGAGGACGCACAATCCAGTCCTGAATCTCACGCAAATCCATCGGCGTGTATGCAGTTCCATCCGGCTTTTTCGCATTCGGATCTGCCTTCAGTACCCATTGATAAATCTCACCGAGACCCGTAGAAACGGGGGACATCATCGGTGTGATTTGTGCAGGCAACTCAGATTGCGCCTCCTGTACCCGTTGGTTAATCTGCTGACGGGCCCAATAAATATCAGTCCCATCTTTAAAGACAATGGTGACTTGAGAGAGTCCATAACGGGATATGGAACGGGTAAGCTCCAGATTCGGAATGCCAGCCATGGCATTTTCAATGGGATAGGTAATCCGCTGTTCGACTTCAAGCGCAGTATAACCCTTGGCTTGAGTATTAATCTGGACTTGGGTATTGGTAATATCGGGTACAGCATCAATCGGGAGTTTCTGATAGCTATACACCCCGACCGCAATCCAGGTACAGACAAAGAGCAACACCCAAATCGCATTTTGTATGGAAAACTGAATGATTCGTTCGAATAAACCTTCTGGTTTTGGCAGATCAGAATTAATGCTCATGGCCTGCCTCGTCTTTTTCTAATTCAGATTTGAGCAAGAAACTGCCTTGAGCGATATACTTCTGCCCTTCAGTCAGCCCAGAAATCACTTCAAGCCATTGTCCATCACTTGAAGCCTGCCCCAATTGCACTTTCTGTGCTTTTAAGTGGACTTGACCTTTTTGTTCTGAATCTACGATGAAAATACTGTCTTCACCTTCAATACTTTGCAGCGCAGACTTTTGAATCCGAAGGGCTGATTTTGCTGTAGCTTCCGGAATCAACACTCTCACTAACACATTAGAACGCAACTCAGTAGCTTGCGCATCGAGTTTTGCGCGCACCACCAGACGCCCTGTTTGTACATCTGCCTGAGAGGTTAAGCTTTGTACAGTAGCTTTATAGATTTGATCTGAATCATTCACTTTAAAGTCAATTTTTTGCCCGGCTTGCAGTTGACCTGAGAATTGATTCGGCAAATTAAACTCAAGCCATAAATCTTTCAGCTGTTCAATGACAAAGAGCTGATTAGCCAGTTGCACATTTTCACCGACCACAATATCTTTTTGACTGATCACCCCAGAGATCGGTGCTTTAATCAGAAAACGCCCATTGTTATTGCCACTTGCACCTAATGCATTTAAACGTGCTTGTGAGGACTGGACAGTAATCTGCGCTTGACGGTAGGCATTTTCGGCACGCTGGTAATCCTGTTTGGCAGAAATCCCCTGTGACCAGAGTTGCTGTTCGCGCTGGTAATCTTTACGGGCCAAATCCAGATTCACCTGTGCCATACGCAGATTTGCCTGTTGGTCGATCAGTTCAGGCACGATTAGTACAGCCAGCGTTTGTCCTTTTTGCACGCTCTGTCCTAAAGCCACATTGACCTGCTCGACATGACCACTAAAATTAGGCGATATATGCGCTTGTTGATCGGTATTCACCACCAATTTACCTGGCAGGGTTGTCAGCTTTTCAACCAATCCTGTGGATGCAACAGCAACTTTTAAACCTTGTTCAACCATTTGTTGGCTGGTCAGTTGTATTTCGCCTTCTTCAGCATGTCCTTCTTCAGAACTATCTTCATCAGAATGTTCGGCATTTCCCTCATCATGACCATGCCCCTCAGATTCAGTTTTTTTTGAACTTAACCAAATAACCAGACTGACCAAGACCGTAATCAGAATCAAAATTGCAATCATGAGAGACTGGGATATTTTTCCGTTTTGCTTGGCGTTCATTTTATCGTGCTCCCCCATTGATTAAATTTTGCGATGCTTCGACTGCCTTTTTATTCAGTTGTGTATAGGCATCCGAACGGCTAATTTCTTCATAACTTGTGCCAATACTGAGTGCCTCAGCTGCGAGGGCAGTTTGCCAAGCTTGACGTAGAATTTGTAATTGACCCAATCGAAGATTCTGCAGTTGGGTGGTTGCTTGCTGAACGTCGGTAATGGACAGTTTCCCTGCCTGAAACCCTTGTAAAGTACGGCTCTGAACTTTGGTCGCCAAAGTAACTTGTGCTGTTGTGGCATCGAACTGGCTACGTAAACCTTTGAGCTGATGCATGCTGTTGGCAATATCGAGTATTTGTTGCTTCAGCTCACGCTGCTGCTGTTGGTTCAGCAATATTTGCTGTTGCTGGACCATCGGGATCGCATATTGCTGGCGGTTGAAAATATTCAGTGGAATAGCCACGCCGATTGCCAAAGTCGTATCGTTGCTTTCATTAGGGGTTTTGCTACGTTTCATGCCTACATTTAAAGTCGGATTGGGACGTGCCTGAATTCTTAAATTTTCAATTTGATGATCCGATTGCTGAATGTTCAAGGCATAGAATTTTTCTAGCCACCCTTCAGCAATATACCGTTGCACAGTTTGGAGACTTTGCTCTGGCCAAGGGATAGCGGTTTTATTCAATTGAAGATGTGAAGATGTTTCTCCCCCCCACAAATTAGACAGCTGACGACCGGCAGCTTGTTTATTCAGCATCGCTTGCTCATAAAGTCGTTGGATTTCTAGCGCTTCAATTTGGGCACGCTCAAAATCAACCAGGGCAATACTGCCTGCCTGATAGCGTTTCTGGGCACTGTCCAGATTGGCTTTACTTGTTTTTAACAGTACTGAATAAACAGACTGCTCAACCTCAGCAAGTGCAAATTGCGACCATGCAAATTTAACAATCAGTTGGCTTTGTGCCTTCCATAATTGCTGTTGCAATTGGATTTGTTGATTCGAGGTATTGGCAATCACCCGGTTCAGCTTACGCTGACCAAATAGATCTAGAGGTTGACTAACGCCAACATTGAATTCCTGTTCTTGACCTGAGCCAAAGCCAGACTGTTCTAAACTTATACTTGGATTCTGCCATAACCGACTTTGCTGAATATTCAATTCAGATATTTGCTGAACTTGTTGCCACAGCTTGTCTTGAGTCTGGTAACTTTGTACTTTTGCTAAAGCGGATTCAAAGCTGGTAACGTTTTCAGCATAGCTATATTGCATAGCCGCTGCACATATACAAGCAACCAAGCTATGACGCAAGAGTATAATTGATTGTGAAGACATGATTTTTCCCACTTATTTAAATAATAAAAGTGGTGGGAATGTTTTAGGCTACCCCACCATGAGCGGGGAAAATTTGGGAGGTGGGCTTTGTTGAAACAGGTCAGGAGCCTGATAGCTGTTTTTCCAATGAAATTGTGGATTCACTTTAACTTCAGAGCTTGGATGAAACACATCTACTTTTTCATTTTGTACAATCAAATGCGTCATCGATGGTAGATGATCTTGATGATCTTCACCGATTTCTAAATCGCTACTGAATGTTTTTATGTTTTCTGACTGTCCATTATGATCGTGTTGACGACTATCGCTGGCACACAAGGTATTTTGGTGATGACCAAAATGATAACTCTGCTGTGATTGAGGCTGTTGTTCATGGACACAAAAGGCCGCCGCCACATTCCAAAAGCTTTGGAACATGAACAATCCAACCAAGACTGTAATCCATGTAGTAGAACGCATCATCATAACAATCGAAAAATTTGTACCAAGTATAAGGCTTAGAGCCACTCCAAGGTCAAGCTTAATAAATTAAATTAAACATTCAATGAACACTGAATAGCCGGCACTTTTGCAAATTTACCTTGTCTCTATAAGCTCACATCAATTTCAGGTAAGAATAACAATAGATTGAACCGTACCGGGTTTGTCGGAGAGTCAATATTCTGAGAGACTACCCCGATGACAAAATTAAAATATACCCCTGAAATCAGAGGGTAATCCTCCCATAAATAACCGAAGTTAAAAGTAGAGGTTAAGCAGCCATTAGAGGTGGCTTTCCTTTGTTAGCTTGATGTGGTCTTTCATGGTTGTAATGCCACAACCAGTTTGTTGCATAATCTTGTACTTCATCCAAAGTATCAAATAAATGCTTGCTCAGCCAACTATAACGTATGGTCCGATTATAGCGTTCAATATACG
>NZ_VPBF01000053.1:0-14945 GCF_013418865.1 Acinetobacter sp. YH12117 | reverse complement strand
TAGCAAGAGTGAACCACCTGATCCCTTCCCGAACTCAGAAGTGAAACCTCTTAGCGCTGATGGTAGTGTGGGGTTACCCATGTGAGAGTAAGTCATCGCCAGCTCATTAATTCAAAATCCCCCTAGCAAAAGCTAGGGGGATTTTTTTATGCGGGAAATTTGTGTGGGAAATAAAGATAAGTAGAATCAAAATGACAGTGAAATGAGAAAAATAGAGAAGATTAACCTTCCTCTTGATTTCTCAACTGTCGGCGAGCATGTTTTAAAGCCGTTCTTAAACCTTCTTCAAGCGTCGGATGATAGAAAGGCTTAGCAAGAAGTTCATCTAACGTTACCCCTTCATCAATCAGCCAAGCAAAAGTATGGGCAAAATGTTCGGCAGATTTTACAAAGAGTTCTGCACCTAATAATTGGCGTGTACGTTTATCAATATAAATTTCAACAGCACCCTTATTTTTAGCCAGAACCATCGCCCGACCTTGGCGCTCATAAGACACTTTTCCAATCACAAAGTCGATGTTCTTGTTTTTAAGCTGTTTATAGCTTTGGCCAGCAATTGCCATTTCCGGTTGACTAAACACAATACTCAGCGGTGTTAAGTCTTTTAAACTCTTTAGTTTTGGATAATTAAGGTAGTTATGCACTGCACCTCGGCCTTCATGGGCTGCTTCATGCTGAATGGGGGTAGAAGTATGCGCATCACCAACCACAAAAATTGGGTAATTTCCCAGTTGTTTGGTTTGTGGATCAATCGGTAGCTCTTTAAGATTACCAAATTGAGAGTCAATCTGTTGTAGATTCAGCGAATCTAAATGACTACGACGGCCGGTGGCCACCAGTACATAATCAACCATAAGGTGCTGCGTTTGACCTTGCTCGCTAAACTCAAGCTTGACCTGATTGCCTACCTTTTCCACGTTTTGCGGTAAGACTTCAAACTTAATCTTTAATTCATTACTGAGAATATCTTGGGCGAGTTGTTGTAGATCAGGACTGGTCAGTGCACCAACACGGCGACTTCGCGCAAATATTGTGGTATCACACCCTAACCGTTGCATGGCTTGAGCCAGCTCCAGTGCAATGACGCCACTGCCAATCACGGCTAAAGATTTAGGGATGGCGTCTAGTTCAAAGATTTGATCTGAGGTAATGAGTCGTTCGCCGAGCTGCTGCTTCCATTCAGCGTCATAGGTTGGGGTAGAGCCGACAGCCAGAATAAAGGCTTTGGCCTGATATTGCTGTTCATTCACCTGTACGGTTTGAGCATCAATAAACTCTGCCTTGCCCTGAATTTTGTGTTGTGCATCCCAGCTTTCAACTTCTTTTAAAGTGGCCTGGGTGAAATGGTCACGTAAAGCGCGGACATGCGGCATGACCTGTGTGGTATCGACCTGGGCTTTGATGTTGAGACCAACTTTATCTGCTTCTTGCAAATCGTGTAGGCGATGTGCAGCAGAAATCAGCACTTTACTGGGCATACAGCCCACTCGGGCACAGGTCGTATCCCAGGAACCGTCATTAATAATAAGAATATTTTGTGTGTGCTTGATGGCTTCTTGATAAGCAGTGATTCCTGCTGTGCCTGCACCAATAATAATAATGTCGTACATAGGAGCAATTTCAATAAAGAGAGATACTATCGAATATATAAAAAAACCCTCTATTTAGAGGGTTTAATTGCAATTTCTTACATTAAAATTTTATACCAGTTGGCTCGGTTAAAGTTGTGCTAATAGTTCCATTATTATTGGTAGATGTGCCCTTAAATGTAATATTATTGATCATGTGTTCAAAATTCAAAGTTCCACTAGTTTCATTTTTAAAGCTAAAAATATTTTTACCAGTTAAAGAGATGTTGCCAGTGAAAGATTGTATATTACGCTCAGGTATTTCATTCTCAACACGAGTGCCATCAATTGCTGTAATATTAACAAGCTTTAATTCTTTTTCACCATTATTTTTAATACGATAACTCGATGAGCTACTTAGATCACCTGGTGTAGAGTTGAAGATAAAGGATATAGGCTCGGCGAATGAAATATTTGCATTGTCATTTATAAGAACATTAAAACCAGAACCTTTTTCAAACATAAATAACTCACCATCTAAAGACGTCAAATCTTTATAAGTGCTAAAAGCTCCTGTAGTAACTTCTTTTTCAACGGGTAAGTCCGTTTCAGGGTCTATTTCTGTTGTTGTTACAGTAATTTTATAATCACTAGTCGACTCATTAATTAATACAAAGCGCTTTTGATGCTCTTGTTCGACCCATTTCTGTTTGAATGGATATGCAAAAGCCCCTGTGATTGTCACATCATGTAAGTTTTTATCTATATTCTCATTTTCAAAAATAAAAATACGTGTGGTGGCTTGGTATGCTTCTAGATTCGGAGTTATCCCATCATCTTCTAAGCGGATATTCTTTAGGTCATCGCGGGTAATTTCGAAGTCCCAATCATTATAAGCTGGTAATAAAGTTTTAATTTGATCGCCTGTGAATGAGTAACATGCACGATAATCGCTGGTACTTTTTTCAAAACATTTTTCACGATAGAATTCAGGAAAACTGGCAAGATTTACATCTCTAATAGCCAGAGTTAGTTGTAATGGCCCATGTGCAAAAGTATCTAGTGAGTGATCAATATAACCTTTGGTAGTATTTAAATCATTTGCATCATAATTACCAAATAAAAATTGTCCTTCACGTTTTAGAATCTCAAGTTGTTTTGTCGCAATTTCAACAGAGGTACTTGGTGGGGGAGTGGTATTATTAGATTCATTCGATGTAGCGCCACTATCATAATAGCCTTTACTTCCCCCTCCACCACATGCACTAATAAGTCCTGAGAGTGCTAAAATTAATGAGCCTTTAACTAAGTTCATAAAGTTCCCCTAATAAAAAATTATGTATAAGATTTATTTGTATTATGTAAAGATACCATAGAAAAAAAGACGCATATAGCGCCTTTCATGAGTTAACTTAATTAAATTGTCGTCCCCACACTCACCCCCACCGTTGGGCGGACATCCATAGAGCTACAACCTGCCAGTACACATGCACAAATCAGCATGATCCAGATTTTATTCATGCAATAACCCCTGATTTTTTGCCTGATTAAATAAGGCTGCCGAGCGTGAACCACTACGACAGACCATTAAAATCGGTTTCGGCAGTTCGTTATAGTACTTCGCAAACTCCTGCACATCGGCCTGAGAAATTACACCGCTGCTTACGGGTTGATAAATCACGCTAACCCGTGATTTCTCGGCAATGTCACGTAATTGGTTCACTTTCACCGTGTTGCCTGCTTCCTGATCAGGGCGGTTCACAATTACCGATTTAAACCCATCTTGCAGCAAGATCTTAAATTTCTCAGGTGTCATTTGCCCAGAAACACTAAGATTGGCATTTAACGCACGGCTAAAATCACTGGCAGCAACGCATAGGGAGGTCGTGGTCATTGAGAGCGCCAAAACCATCCCTATCCACAACGATTTAGTCATCTAACAGGTCCATTTGTTTGGCCAGTTGATATAAGTTATTTGAGCGGTTGCCGGTACGGCAGAACATCAGAACCGGTTTTGGTAATTCATTAAAGTGATTGGCAAAGGTACGGACATCCAACTCGGTAATTTGCCCAGCCACCACCGGTTGATAGACATAATCTAACCCTGCATTACGCGCTGCATCTTCAATTTGTGCGCTGGTCGGTTGTTCCGGGCCACCTTCCATGTCTGGACGGTTGTTAATAATTGATTTAAAGCCTTTTTCAACCACTTGGGTTACGTGTTCCGGGCCAATTTGACCTGCAAAGCCAACATGCTCACTCATAATGCCACTCCATCATCCATATCTGAATATTATGCTCTATAATACCACTAGCCAGATTTTCGCGCAGATTGTTCTGAAATATTTATAAACGATTACAACCATAAAACAACGCACTGGAGCAGCCATGCATGCCTATACTGTCGAGCCTCTCTATGTCAAAAGCGGTCAGGAGGTCATTGCTGCCGATTTTTACCTGCCAAAAACTCCTACTAAACCAGCGGTTATTTTAATGGCGCATGGTCTGGCCGGCCTGCGTCAGTTCAAGCTGGTGCAATATGCCAAACGCTTTGCCCGTGCCGGGTATGCGGTGGTGCTGTTTGATTATCGCTATTGGGGCGGTAGTACCGGGCGACCACGCGAGCTGGTGTCGTTGTCGCGGCAGCTGGATGACTGGCGTACCATGATTTCACATGTACAGGAACGGCAATCGGTAGATGGTCGACGGATTATCCTCTGGGGTACAGCATTAAGCGGCGGCTATGTCTTAACTCTGGCTTCGCAGTTAAACCATTTAAAAGCAGTGATGGTGCAGGTGCCATTTGTAGATGGCGCGGCCAGTGCCAAGCTGTATCCGATTCAGCAGCTGCCACGTGCCTTAAAAATTTCCAGTCAGGATTATATGGGCGCTAAAGTTGGCTTAATGCCAAAAACCTTGCCGGTAGTTGATCCGAAAGGGCTGTGTTTCTTACCGACGGCGGATAGTTATGAAGGTTATCTGTCGATTTTACATCCAGATTTTTACTGGAGTGGCGAGATTCCGGCACGGGCGCTGTTTCATCTGATCCGTTATCGGCCGATTCAGGATGTGCGCCAGATTAATATTCCGGTGCTGTTTATTGCCGCCAAACGCGATAGCCTGATCCCGATTGAATCGAGTCGTGAAACAGCCACCAATATTGCGCCTTATGTGCAATATCATGAATGGGATATGCAGCATTTTGATGTTTATCATGGCCAATATTTTGAAAAAGCCGTCAAGACTCAATTAGAATTTCTACATCAGCATATTGGAGTAAGCTAAATGATTGTTGTCTGTCCAGCCTGTAGTGCCAAAAACCGTGTTCCGGAGGATAAGCTAACTGCCCATCCAACATGCGGACAATGTCATCAGGCTTTAATTCCACTGGCGCCGATTGACCTGAATGAGCAGAATTTTAGCCAGTTTATCCAGCACAGTGATTTGCCAATCCTGATCGACCTGTGGGCAGAGTGGTGTGGACCCTGCAAGATGATGGCGCCGCATTTTGCCCAGGTTGCGGCGCAATATCCGCAAGTAATTTTTGCCAAAATTAATACTGAAGAAAATCCGCGTTTAAGCAGTGCTTTTAATGTGCGCAGTATTCCCACGCTGGTGTTGATGAATAAGACCACCGAAATTGCTAGAATAAGCGGCGCATTAAGATCGACCGAACTGAAACAGTGGTTAGATCAGCACTTAACTTCAAACCCTTAATCACGCCCGGAGCGAATGTGTCAGATTCTCAACTAAAACCGGAAGGGACGCTCTCTCTTCAAACCATTGCTATGCCTGCCGATACCAACTGGAGTGGAGATGTGTTCGGGGGCTGGATTGTTTCGCAGATGGACTTGGCCGGGGCAATTCATGCCGAGCGTTTTACCCAAGGTCGCTGTGCCACCATTGCCATTAACCAGATGACCTTTCTGGTGCCTGTGAAAGTGGGTGATGTGATCAGCTGCTATACCAAAATCCTGAAACTGGGCAATACCTCAATTCAGATGCAGATTGAAGTCTGGGACAGCCATGACAGTTCACGTGCAGCAAAACGCGTTACCGAAGGCGTCTTTACCTTTGTCGCGGTAGATGTCAAAGGCAACAAGCGTCAGATTTCCGAGGAAGTGAAGCAGAAGTATCTGGAATCGCAAGCTGTATAATTTGTGCACTCAAAGATCAAAAATCCCAGTTCTGAAACTGGGGTTTTTTTATGGTTTAAAGCGGGTTAACGGGCTTTTTTAAGCTGATCTTTACTGACCCAGGCCCAGAGCATTTCACATTGAATTGGTGCTTCACCCGATTCATCGGTCACTTCGACCGCAACCAGCGTTTCACCTTTTTCGGTGTGTTGCATCAAGTGCTGCTGTTCTGCTGTCAGCGTTGCGACTGCGGTCATGGCGCCTTGCGTCGGGCGTTTAAAATCAACTTTAAAGCTTTTAATTAACACAATCGAGTGATCGGGCACATTCATGCCGGTCACAAAGCCGGTGGCAGTTTCTGCAATTAGCGCCATAGCACAGGCATGTACCTGGCCAATATGGTTTTGCATGGCTTTATGATTGTCAATTTTCACCACCACTTTGGCCGAACTGACTTCGAGATATTTTAATTTGGCTGTCCCCACCATAGGCACGATCCGGCCAAAGGCTTTGCTCCACAAAGTGGTGCGAATCACCTGTGGAAATTTTGCTGTCGCTTTGACTAATTTTGCTAAACGATTCGCTTGTGCCATGATCGATTCCTATGCGGGAGCAAAGAGCTTAATCTTTGAAGTTGTTAAATTGCAGTGGCAGGCCAAATTGCTGTTCTTTTAAAAACGCCATCACTTGCTGTAAGGTGTCGCGTTTTTTATCCGTCACACGGATTTTGTCGCCCTGAATAGAAGATTGCACTTTAATGCCGCTTTCTTTAATGGCTTTATTAATTTTTTTCGCGGTATCAGAGTCAAGACCATCTTTGAGCTTCACCGTCTGAATCACGTTTTTACCTGAGGCCGTGGCTTTTTGCGGGTCTAGCGCCTGCACATCAATCTTACGTTTATAAAAATGATTCTCCAGCATGGTATATACTTGCTCACATTGGAAATCACTTTCGGTTTTGATTTTGATCTCTTTGGCTTTCTCATTCAGTTCGATAGAAACATCTTGACCACGGAAATCGAAACGTGTTGCGATTTCTTTTTGAGTATTCTGAACTGCATGATTTACTTCAAAAATTTCTAATTCTGAAACAATATCGAAAGATGGCATAGTTTAGACCTTTACAAATGGAAAGAATATCTGAGATGCTAGGGATGTTTTCTTCATTTGCCAAGTGTTGTTTACATCAAAGGAGTGCACAATGATCCGTAAGCAAGAAATTACAACATTTGAGTTCCCAGAAAATGCAATCATCTGGGATGTCCGTGATGCAAGTGCTTATGCTGAAGCGCATATTCAAGGCGCAGTCAATCAGCCAATTGCCAACTTGTCAGCAGATAGCTTGACTCAGGTGTCAGCGGATCAACCGATTTACATCTTATGTGGCGGTGGCAGCAAAGCGCCGCGCGCGGCTGAATTGTTAGAAGAGCTGGACAGCTCACGTGAATATGTGGTGCTGATGGGCGGTACCCGTGCTGCACGTGATGCCGGTTTGCCTTTGGTTCAAGGGCAATAAGCAAAAAGCGCCGTCAGGCGCTTTTTTATGAACACTGTTGATCATTGACTAAAAAGATCAGAACATTCCCTCATATGATCAAGCATTTTAAATGAAGAAAATAAATGCTCTCCTCGACTTCCACACTAAGCCTGATCTTTCAAACTAAACCGGGCCATCATTCTCGATCTATACAACGTTTTTAGCTTAGGCCTTAAAATACGGTTTCTTGGCTTTGGCTTTCTTTTGAAAACGGCGGATGTTAAGTTTCTCCAGTACCTGCATCGGCACCGGGCAGGCCTCATTTAAAATCTGTGCGGCCAGAATTTCACTGCATAGCGGTGCAAACAGAAAACCTTTGGAACCGAGTCCAGTCAGGCTATAGACTTGCTGTCCGGTTTCAAGTGCTCCAAGCAGCGGGAAATAATCCTGACTTTGCGCACGGATTGACGCACGGCCTTGCCAGCTGTGTGGATCAGGCAGGGTGTCCGCATAGTCGGGGAAGACGCTACGGATCAGCGCCAGATTATGTTCATGATCTTCTCGTAAGACTTCGGCATCATCCCGACCCGGATAAAAAGACGCGCCTAAAATCAACTGCTCTGCATCGAGCTGCATACAGTAACCGCCATAACTATAGGAGCTATCTAAACGCAGCGGTTGCTGGGTATTCTTCAGCCAGCTGACCTGACCCCGAATCGGTTTTAACAGCGGATAATGTTCAAAAAACTGGCCAGATTCACGGGCTGTGCAGACAAAGACATGATCAAACTGGCCCAGAGATTGGTTGTCACTGAACAGTTCCGGTCGATCTGTCGGGTGAATCTGAGTGATTTTGGCCTGCTGATATTGAATCCGCTCATGCGCCAGAATCTCCGCACACAGTTGATGTGGCGACACCGCGCCAGCCTGTAGCAGACGCAGGGCAGGAAATTCTGATCGCAGCTGTGCGTCTAAATCTTTTTCCAGAATACCTGGCGGATATTCATCGGCCAGTGCCAGCAGCTGTTCCGGATTTTTTAGCCCAAGCTGATTGACCTGAATCGGGCGGAAGGCCTGAAACTTTGCATAATGATTTAAGGCATGTTGCCAGGCCAGGGTCATTAAATGGGTATGGCTCTGTTCAATAGCACACAGCTTGGGATTGAGCAGGGCTAGCGGATTACCCGAGCCACCCGCCAGTGGCGCGCTTTGATCATACAGAGAAACTAGATGGCCACGCTGGGCAAAAGCCCAAGCTATGCTTAAACCGGCAATACCGGCACCAATAATGGCAATATGCCGTTGCTGTACAGAGGTCGAAGGAACTGAGGTTGCTGGTTCAGTTTCCCGTTCTGGGCTAAGCGGTTCTTCTGGCGCTAACCAGATGCCTTTTAGCATTTCGCGTTTATGGCCAAACCCGCGCGGCCGGGAAATATGAATCCCGTGCTGTCTTAAACCTCGCTTTAACACCCCGGCTACACTAAAGGAAGCGAAGGTAGTGCCGACATCTGACAGGCGAATAATATGATTGAGCACCTGTTCTTCCCACATATCCGGATTGCAGGAGGGCGCAAAGCCATCTAAAAACCAGGCATTGACCTGTGTGGTTTTGGCCATCATCGGAAAGACATCGTGCGCATCACCGAGCCAAAGGTCGATAGAAAAACGCTGCTCCGGAAACGACAGGCGATGACAGCCGGCCAGTGGTAATGGGTACTGGGCAATCAGCTGATCGGCCAGAGGTTTTAATTCTGGCCAGGCATTTAAGGCGCGAATTAAATCGGCTTTGGAAAGCGGAAATTTCTCCACCGAAATGGCATGTAAATGGCTGTGATTCTCAGGACGCACCTGTTGCCACAATTGCCATAAGGCCAGAATATTCAGGCCGGTGCCGAAGCCAGTTTCTCCGACACAGAAATATTCATAATCTTGCAGGGCTGCCAGACGCCCGGACAGGTCATTACCGTTTAAAAATACATGCCGGGTTTCCAGCAGGCCATTGTCCTTGGAAAAGTAGACATCCCCAAACTGTTTTGATACCGGGACATCAATGCCCTCAATATGTTGCCAATCGAGATCGGCGGTTTGAATGCGATTAGACAACACCCAGATTACCTTTAATGAAGCAGAACATTACCACTGACGGCGACGTTTGGTATACACATAGCTGGCCACCAAAAAGCCCAGCAATACGCCGACAGCCAGCGTGGCAGCGCCGTAAAGAAACATCTGCGCGCTACGTTCACTTTGTAAGACCTGAACCTGTACACCCAGATTGTCATTTTTCAGCTGCAGTTCCTGGTTTTGCGCCAGTGCTTCCAGATTGGCTTTTTCCAGCTGTTGCAGGCGGCTTTCCTGATCTTTGACCAGCGCCTTGATTTTAGCTTCCTGTGCCGCTTTATTCTTGGCTAGCTGCTCAGCGGTCAGCGGCTGGTTGGCCGTTGCCGGCGCTGTGGTGGTGGCCACAGCCGGTATAATCGCCGGTTTGGCTGGCGTTGCGACCGCTGGCGTGACTTGAGCCGTGGTATTTATAGCAGCGGGTACAGCCGGTTCAACGGCCCACAGTGCAGAACAGAAGAAGGATAGACCCAGTAGACTCGGGACAACAACGCGCATGCAGCTTATCCTTTAGGAAATGCTTTATTAAAAGGTTTGACTTCAATCTGGCCATAGACGCCTGCTTTCAGGAATGGCTCATCTTGCAGCCAGGCATCAAGGGCTTCACGAGAATCAAAATCGACAATAATGGTACTGCCATAAAAGCCCGCTTGTGGATTGGCCGGATCTTTCGGCATCGCACCGGCGACAATTAGACGGCCTTCATCATCCAGCTGTTGCAGACGTTCAAGATGTTGCGGACGAATGGCCAGACGTTTTTCGACGGTTCCTTCGTTATCGGTACAGGTCACCACAAATAAAGGCATAAGGTATTCTCGCTCAAGCGGACTGAAGGATTTATTCGGCAGTTTTAAAGTATTTACGCAATACAATAAACTGAATAATGATAAAGGAAAACATCACAATCATGTCACCAAAAGCAGTGAATTCTCCCCAGTATTTTCCACCCATAAAGATATAGGCAAAGAAGCCGTGCAGGAAGGACATTAATAGAAACATCCCGACCCAGGCATAGTTCAGTTTCATCCAGCCTTTGTCGCTTAAATTGAACACCGGACCAAACAGGCGCTGGATTAACGGCTTGCGATCTTTGCTGAACCACGGCGACAGCAGGAAGGCGCCAGCAAAGACCAGATTCAGCAAGACAGCTTTTAGGCGAATATAGAAGTCATCGCTCAGCATTAGGGTAATACCACCAAAAATCACGGTCATAAACAGCACAATCCACTGCTGTTTGTCCAAACGGAATTTTTGCGACACAAATAGCGCACCATACACCACTAACATGGAAATGATCAGACCGGTGGTGGCCACAAGAATATTATTGTTATCCACACCACCGGCAGAGCCGATCATTTGCAGCAAAGGATGGTGGGTATCTTTTGGATCTACAGTTTTATATAAATAAAAGAAAATAATGAGTGGCACAAAGTCTAAAAGTGCTTTCATGTTAGAGTATCTAAATCTGATCAAATAAATGTCATAGTATAGAGATGCACGGCGTAGATTTACATACACATAGCAATATTTCTGATGGAACTTTAAGTCCGCAGCAATTGATTGCTGCAGCAGCTGAACTGTCGATCCATACGCTGGCATTGACCGATCATGACAGCATGGATGGAATTGCACTGGCTCAGGAAGCAGCGAAAAATCACGGGATTAAGCTCATATCTGGCGTGGAAATTTCCAGCCAGTGGTCACGTCTGGCGACCAAAAAAAGCTATGCTGTGCATATTGTGGCCTTGAATATGCAAAATCCGGCGCCGATGGCGGCACTACTGGCCCAGCAAAAAAATATTCGTGCTGCGCGCTCCAAACAGATTTGCGAGCTGCTAATTCCGCTGATTGGTGAAGATATTTATACCGATGTGATTGCCAAGGTAGATAATGTCCCGGATCGGGTGACCCGTACCCATATTGCCAAAACTCTGGTGGAAAAAGGCTATGTCAGCCGGCCGCAGCAGGCCTTTGATAAATACATTAAAGAAGGCAAAAAAGCCTATGTGAAATTTGAAGGCTTGGGCTTGGAGGAAACTATTCAGGTGATTCATGCCAGTGGCGGTTTTGCGGTGCTGGCGCATCCGACCCGTTATGACCTGTCGGCGACCAATATCCGTTACCTAATTGAAATTTTCGCCAAATTTGGTGGAGATGCCGTCGAGTTGCCGCCGGCGATTGATCCAAGTTCTACCCGGCAGATGGTGGACCGGATGATTGCCGAGCATGGCTTAAAAGTCTCGGTCGGTAGCGATTTTCATGGTGAAAATATGCCGTGGATGAAACTGGGCAATATTCCCAGCCTGAAACCGGGGCAGGTCGGAATTTGGGAAAGTTTTGTCAATCCATCACCGGCGCTGACTGCGTAAACGTATTTCAGCATCAAAAAAAACCTCAGCTGGGCTGAGGTTTTTTGCTTTAGAGCAGGTTATTGTCCTGTGCCTGAATTGGTGGTGGTGTCGGTTTCCCCAAAGTCGAGAGTAATTCGATTTCAATGGTGCGCACCATCGCATCTAAAGGCAAGTCATTACTTTGCGTACCAAATGGCTCTTCAATTTCCGAGCTTAGGGCGTCCAACCCCAAGAAGGTATAAGCCAGAATCCCGACCAGCAGCGGTGTCGCCAGCCCCAGCGTCGAGCCCAAGCTAAACGGCAGCATAAAGCAGAAAAAGTACACGGTACGGTTTAGCAATACCGAATAGGCAAACGGCAGCGGGGTGGTGGCAATCCGGTCACAACCGGTTTGCACCAGGCTGAGTTCCATCACATGCTGGTTCATCTGGCTGTAAATAATATCGGAAATTTCACCTTCTTTTAGGGCCTGCATCAGTTCCCATTGAATCAGGCTGAGGGTATATTGCGGCGCATTGGCCTGTTGATACAGCTGGGTTACGGCCTGCTGGCTCATACCGCTGGTTTCTACCAGTTCAGTCGGATTGGCAGTTTGATGGCGCAGACGGTCACGCAACACATTGGCAAACACAATCACATGCTGAATCACCCGTTCCCGGCGGCCTTGGGCCAGCATCCGGCAGTCGCGGTCAAAATGGCGCGCATTGGCAATTAACATGCCCCACAGTTTGCGGGCTTCCCACCAGCGGTCATAACAGGCCGAATTTTTAAAGCCAAGGAAAATCGACAGCACCACCCCAATTAAGGTAAAGCCGATCAGGGGGAAATCAGAGAAGTGAAAATACCCGACATAGGACAGGCCGCCGACAATCGCCGACAGCAACATGACCACGCCCAAAGGTGGTAACACCTTCGGTAAGATGGTACCTCGCCAGGAAAATAACAGCCTAAATACGCTCGGTTGGTCACGTACAATCATGTCTGGGAATCAGCTTAAGTTTTTCATGATCTTCTGTGCTGGCCGGGTTTTTGTCAATATGTTGCGCTGCTTAAAATGTCGACTTGATGAGTTGATGTTCAGCAAAGGAAAAACTGCCTTCGGGAGCAATAATACAATGATCAATCAGGCGGATATCAACCAGCTGGCAGGCCTGCTGGATGCGCTGGGTCAATTGTAAATCGGCCGGTGAGGGCTGTGGCTGTCCCTGAGGATGATTATGACTGATCACCAGCGCCGTAGTGTTTTTCTGGATGGCAAAGCGTAGCAGCTGGTTGATCGAAATTTCACATGAATTGAGCGCGCCAAAAAACAGTTTCTTAAAACAGATTTTGCGCAGCTGCGCATCCAGGCACAATACTGCAAATACTTCCTGAGTTTCACCGAGCAGTTCAAAGCGTAAATAGTCCAGTAGCAGCCGGGAGGAGCTGAGTTCCAGTTTGTCCTGCTGCAAATGCTGGGCGGTATAGCGCCGGCCCAATTCCTTGACCGCCATCAGCTGGCTGTATTTACTTGGACCCATGCCATGAAACTGGCTTAAATCGGGCAGGGCGGCATCGAGTACCGCATTCAGGCTGCCAAAGGCCTGTAATAAATGACGGGCCAGTTCAACGGCAGAGTACTGCTGGGAGCCGGAGCGCAGGAAAATAGCCAGCAGTTCGGCATCGGAAAGACTGTGCGCGCCGTACTGGATCAGGCGTTCACGCGGACGCTCCTGTTCCGGCCAATGTTTAATACTGAAGTTCATTGTTATTAGACTTATTGGTGATGAATTGTTATGGATTTCGCCCAGACATGTCTTGGGAATGACAATATTTAATGCTATTGTGAGCCCCACTGCAACAGAAAGGTAAGCTGTTCGTGAGTTTTGATTTAAGTGTCATTCCTAATAAAAATATTATTGTGGGTATTACTGGCGGTATTGCCGCCTACAAAAGTGCCATTCTGGTTCGCCGTTTAAAGGACGCTGGCTTTAACGTCCGGGTGGTGATGACCGAAGGGGCACAAGCCTTTATTACACCGCTGACCTTTCAGGCGTTGTCGGGCAATCCGGTGCATACCCAGTTGCTGGACCCGGAAGCCGAGGCCGGCATGGGGCATATTGAACTGGCACGCTGGGCCGATCTGGTGCTGATTGCACCGGCCAGCTGTGACACCCTGGCCAAATTTGCCGCCGGTCTGGCAGATGACTTGTTATCGACTTTATATCTGGCCACCAGTGCCCCGGTCTGGGTGGCACCGGCCATGAATCAGCAGATGTGGGCGGCCAAAGCTACGCAGCGCAATCTGGCGACGCTGGTAGACGATGGCGTGCATGTGATTATGCCGGAATCCGGCTCACAAGCCTGTGGTGATGTCGGTCTGGGCCGTATGCCTGAGCCGGAAGAGCTAGCGCGTCAGGTCACCGATTATTTCCATAAAGCGCAGCGTGCGATTGCTGAAAAATTTGGCTTACTGGCCAGCAAGCATGTGGTGATTACCGCCGGGCCAACCCGTGAAGCAATTGATCCGGTACGTTATATTTCCAATCATAGTACCGGGAAAATGGGCTTTGCCCTGGCAGCAGCCTGCTATGCAGCTGGCGCCAAAGTTACGCTGATTGCCGGGCCAGTCAGTCTGGATACACCAAACGGGGTCCGCCGTATTAATGTCTCTTCAGCCGTGCAGATGCTGGACACCAGTATGCAGTTGCTGGATGAAGGCTGTGATGTGTTTATTGCCACCGCGGCGGTTGCCGATTATCGCGTGGCTGAAGTTGCAGAACACAAAATCAAAAAATCCGGAGATGAACTGGATATCGCCTTAATCAAGAATCCGGATATTGTGGCGACTATCGCGCAGCAGGACAAACGTCCGTTTATGGTCGGCTTTGCCGCTGAAACGCGCAATGTGGAAGAATATGCGGCCGGCAAACTGGTGGCGAAAAAGCTGGATATGATTGCCTGCAATGATGTGTCCCGTGCAGATATCGGCTTTGCCTCTGATGAAAATGCCATGACGGTGTTCTTTGCTGAAGGCTATCATCTGCCAAAACGCGATCTGGAAAAAGCCTCCAAGCAGGAAATTGCCCAGCAGCTGGTCGAAGCCATTCATGATGCCTTGCACCATGATCCGGCGCAGGATGAAGCCTTCTGATCTTGTCAGAATAAATAAAAAAGCCCTGCAAGTGCAGTAATGCCAGTCAGTTAAGAGATTGACTGGCTTTTTCTTGGGTATTTTTGAGGTTTTCCTTTTACAACTCTTGGGTAACTCCTCATCCGTCTCTCAGGTAAAACATATCTATCAGATTTCTCCATT
>NZ_VPBF01000052.1:0-15425 GCF_013418865.1 Acinetobacter sp. YH12117 | reverse complement strand
AGTATGGGAATGTGAATGCGGAAGTGTAAATCAACGCGATTTAAACTCCGCCAAGAACATACTTGCGCTTGGGCATAAGCGTCTAGCAGTAGGAATCACCCTCCTTTCAGGTGGGTGAGGATGTCAATTTTCTGCCTTTTGCTTTCTAATGTGGCTCCCAGCAACTGCGGTAGAGAAGCAATAATGTCGGATCTGGCCTTAATTATGGCATTGCCGAGTGAATCCAAAGGTCTGTTTGAACAGGCTGGCATCGAGGTGCATTATAGTGGTATTGGCAAGATTAATGCTGCCTTTAAAGCCTTTGAGGTAATTCAGAAAACTGGCTGTAAAACCCTGTTAAATTTAGGTACGGCCGGCAGCTCCTATTTTAATGCGCATGAGCTGGTGGAAGTGACCCAGTTTGTACAGCGTGATATGGATGTATCGCCGTTGGGTTTTCAGGTCGGAGTGACGCCCATGGATGACGATCATCCGGCGGAAATTCATTTGCCGCAGCATTTTTCCCATTTACCGGCTGGTATTTGTGGCACCGGTGACAGCTTTGAAACTGGTACACCGAAAGTGGCCTGTAATCTGGTGGATATGGAAGGCTATGCGCTGGCCAAAGTCTGTAAAAAACTGGATGTACGGCTGATTTCCGTCAAATATATTACCGATGGCGCCAACGATACGGCACATCTGGACTGGGAAGAAAATCTGTTGCTGGGGGCGAAAAAATTATTGTCGTTATATCAGCAGAGTGGTTTTTAGTTCGGCGACCATAGCAAACTATGGTCGTATGCCAAAATCATGCTCAATCGTCGATTGATTCTGAGGGAGGTGCGGTATTCAGTTCTGGACGCGGCACAATACCATAAAGCATCAGATGCACGGTATGCTGGATAATGCGCTGCTGCATGCTGCGGTTGCGCAGGGTTTTGCCGGTGACCATTTCCATTTGCGTCGCGAAGTCTGCATAGTTCTGGGTCAGGGCCCAAATATTCAGAATCAGCAGTTCAGGGTCAATATCTTTGGAGATTTTGCCTTGTTCCTGCCAGTTGCTGATGACTTTGGCTTTACGCTTGACCAGTTTTTTCAGCGGACCTTTCAGGATTTCCAGAATATGCGGGGCACCCTGAATCACTTCCAGCGCAAACAGGCGTGAAGCTTTTGGCTGGGTGCGAGACACTTCAATCTTTTGCAATAAGTAGTTGGTGATCGCTTCTTCAGGTTCAAGCTCGGCTTCCAGCATTTGCAGTGGCGCCAGCCATTTCTGTAATACAGTGGTCAGCACTTCTACATATAACGCTTCTTTATTTTCATAGTAATAGAAAATATTCGACTTATGCATTTCTGCAATCTGAGCGATTTCATCTAAGCTCGCCCCATTAAAACCGTATAAGGAAAATACGTCGAGTGCTGCGTTCAGCAACTGATGTCGTTTTTGAGTACTCTTTTTTTGTTCCATTAGCAATTAAAAAACAATGAAAAGGGGGAATCACGAATTGTACGTCAAATCATCAGTTTTGTGCATCCTCGTCTATTGCAAATTATGATAAATGCAGCAGAATTTTGTAGATTAACTAATAATTTCCCCAGGATTGTTAAATTTAAGCCCTATAAAGCACACTTTTTGAGTCTGGTAAAAAATATAACTGAAGGCTTGATTTCAAAGATTTTTTATTCTTTTATTTTAAATCAAAATATAAGACATAGTTTATAGAAATAATCCTGCATCTATTCGGGCCTATGTCACAAAAGTTTCATAAACCGAGATGAAGTTTTACCCTTAAATTGAGCCGGAATTTAAGGGTAAAGCTGCGGGGGCAGGCTCAGACCAAAATTAATCCTCATGTGGCCAAGACTGCATCTAGCACCTGCTGCTCCAGTTCGGCAAAGGCAATACTTTTTTGCCGCGGGCGCGGTAAATTGACCTGAAAGGTTTTGGCAATATGACCACGATCGAGCAGAATAATCCGGTCGGCCAGCTGTACCGCTTCACTGACATCATGGGTGACTAAAATGGCAGTAAAGCCCTGTTCGGTCCAGAGCCGTTCAATCAGCTTCTGCATTTCCAGACGGGTCAGGGCATCCAGTGCACCTAAAGGTTCATCCAGCAATAAAATCCGCGGTTGATGCGACAGGGCACGTACCAACGCGGTACGTTGTCGTTGACCGCCAGACAGTTGCGAGGGCCATAGCCCGGCTTTGTCTTTCAGACCGACTTTTTCCAGCAGGGCGCTGGCATGTGCGTACTGGTCTTTGCCCAGACCAAGCTGTACATTCTGCTCGATGCTGCGCCATGGCAGCAGACGCGGGTCCTGAAACATCACCCGGATATCATCCGAGGTAATGCCTTCGCGGATATGCCGTGCCGACTTAAATTTGATTTCGCCGTAGCTTGGTTTTTCCAGATCGGCAATTAAACGCAGCAGGGTGCTTTTGCCACAGCCACTGCGTCCGACAATGGCCAGAAATTCGCCCGGCTGAATATGCAGATCCAGGTCTTGCAGCACCTTCACCGAACCATAAAACTTGTGTAACTGTTCAATCAGGATTTCCGCACCTGCCACCGCCTGCGGCTGAATATCCGGATTGCTGCGCAGTTTCGGGCTGCTGTGCTCGGCATGCAAGCCAGCAATTAAATTACTCATCTTCGCTCACTCCTTATTTCTGGTAGCCGGCATGCCAGCGCAGTAAATAGCGTTCCAAAGCCACGGCCAGTACGTCGGCCAGTTTACCCAGCAGGGCATACAGCAGGATGCCAACCAGCACGATATCGGTCTGTAAAAACTCACGCGCGTTCATAGTCATATAACCAATCCCGGACTGGGCGGAGATGGTTTCGGCGACAATTAGCAGCACCCAGACCAGACCTAAAGAAAAGCGCAGTCCAACCAGAATTGAAGGCATTGCACCCGGCAAGATAATTTCCTTATACAGTTGCCAGCGGCTCAGGCCGTAGCTTTTGCCCATTTCAATCAGCTGTGGATCGACCGAGCGAATGCCATGATAGGTATTAATGTAAATGGGAAAGAACACGCCAATCGCAACCAGAAATAATTTGGCTGTTTCATCAATCCCGAACCAGAGAATCACCAGCGGAATCAGCGCCAAAGCCGGAATATTACGAATCATCTGCAAGGTGGTATCCAGCAGGGTCGAGGCGGTTTTGGAGGAGCCATTTAACAGGCCAAGCAGCAGGCCCAAACCACCGCCAATCAACAAGCCGAGGAGGGCACGTCCGGCACTGACCTGAACGTGCTGCCACAGCTCGCCACTGACCAGTAAGCCCCAGAAGGCACTAACCACTGCCGTTGGTGCCGGTAAAATCCGGCTTTCCAGCAGGCCGGTACTTGAGGCCAGTTGCCAGAAAGCAATCAGTAATAATGGCACCAGCCAGGGCAGCACCCGCTGCCCAAATGATGTTCCACGTGAAACTTTGGCCTCTGCCAGCTGCTCCAGGGAAATGGTTTTACTCATCAGGCCGGCTCCTTCAGCTGTTTGCTCGCCTGGCTGTCTGCGGCGACATAGTTATTCGCAACAATTTCCCCAAAAGGACCGGTCAAATTCGGTTGTGCCAGTTTCTTGCGGGTTTCCAGCGGCAACAGCGGGAACACCAGTTCGGCAAAACGGATGGATTCTTCCAGATGCGGATAGCCGGAGAAAATAAAGGTGCTAATACCCAGGTCGGCATATTCCTGAATACGGGCCGCCACTGTTTCAGGGTCACCGACCAGTGCCGTACCGGCTCCACCACGTACCAGGCCTACGCCTGCCCAAAGATTTGGGGAGACTTCCAGTTTGCTGCGATCGCCATTGTGCAGTTCAGCCATACGGCGCTGACCGACGGAATCCATCGCTTTAAACTTGGCCTGTGCTGCGGCAATGGTGGCATCATCGACATACTGGATCAGCGCGTTGGCTGCTTGCCAGGCTTCTTTATTGGTTTCACGTACAATCACATGCAGACGGATGCCATAGTTTAGACTGCGGCCTTTGGCCGCGGCTTTGGCACGTACCGTTTCAATTTTTTCTTTTACTGCTGCCGGCGGTTCGCCCCAGGTTAAATAGGTGTCGACCTGATCGGTGGCCAGCTCAATGGCTGCATCGGAAGAGCCACCAAACCAGAGCGGTGGATATGGTTGCTGGACTGGTGGATAGAGCAGCTTGGCTTCATCGACCTGTAAACGTTCGCCGTGGAAGCTGAACGATTCACCTGTATGCGAGCGGGTTAAAATTTCACGCCAGATGGTGGTGTATTCCGCAGCCGTTTGATAACGCGTGGCATGATCTTCATAGACACCATCACCTTTCAGTTCCTGTTCATCACCGCCCGTGACCAGATTCAGTAACACCCGGCCGCCAGATAAACGGTCAAACGTCGCCGCCATACGCGCTGCTAAGGCTGGTGTGGTCACGCCTGGACGCAAGGCCACCAGAAATTTCAGGTTCTGGGTCGCATCAATTAAACTGGCTGCAGTAATCCACGGATCTTCGCAAGAACGGCCGGTTGGAATCAGCACACCTTCATAACCTAAATTGTCCACTGCCACTGCAATCTGTTTCATATAGGCATGATCGACCTGACGGCCACCTTTGCTGGTACCTAAATAGCGGCTGTCACCATGGGTGGGAATAAACCAGAAAATTTTCATATTATCGTCCTTTATTTCAATGGGATTACTCGGTCATCAATCTGCAGTTGGAGCCGTCCAGACAATCGGCTGGACCTCAATCGGTTTTGGAATCAGCTTGAGCTGATAGAACTGGTCAGCAATTTTCTGCTGGGCCTGAATGACCGTCGGGTTTAAGCGTTGAATCGGTGACGGTTTCAGGCGGCGGTCAAAGGCGTTTTTGGCGACCGCCGGGTCCAGGCCGGTATTTTTCTGATAAATTTCTAGGGCCTGAGACTGGTGTTTAACAATCCACTGATCTGCGGCATTCAGGGCCGCCAGAAAGCCGGTGGTGGCCTGTGGATGTGCGGCAATAAATTTGGGATTGGCCACATAAAACGAATAGGTCTGGTCAAAATCACCGGTCTTGATCAGCGGGCGGGCCTGTCCATGCAGTTCAGCCGCAGACAGGAACGGGTCCCAGATGGCCCAGGCATCAATCGACTGCTTGTCAAAGGCAGCACGTGCATCGGCCGGTGGCAGCCAGATTGGCTGAATATCTGACCAGTTCAAGTTGGCTTTGGCCAGCACTTTGGCCAGAAATTCATGGGCATTGGAGCCTTTTTGCAGGGCAATACGTTTGCCTTTTAAATCCTGCAGGGTCTGTATGGCACTTTGCTGCGGCACCACTAAGGCCAGCGAATGGTCGGCATAGACTTCATAGCCGACATAGTTCAGCTCCTTGCCAGCCGCCTGGGCAAAAATGGGCGGGGTATTCCCCACTGAACCATAATCGACTGCGCCAACGGCCAGGGCTTCCAGCATTTGGGGTCCGGCCGGAAATTCTTTCCATTCAATTTTGGCTCGTGGGAACTGCTGTTCCAGCAGTTTTTCATCACGTGCCACCAGTAAATTTAAGGAAGATTTCTGGTAGCCAATAGAAATGGTTTTCACCGCCTGTTCAGTTGAGTTGTTGTCTGTTACCGCCTTGTGGGCTTCCGGTTTCTGGCAGCCGCTGAGACCCAGTCCCAGCGTGGAAATGCCCAGCAGCGCCCAGGTTGTTAATTTACGCATCTTTTATTCCTCATTCTTGTTGTGTCGACTGCGTATTCAGCAGGGCCGCCTGAATCTGAATTTGCTGTGGAATCAGCTTTTGCTGATAAAAGGCATCAGCTACATATTGCTGTTCTTTGGCCACGTCACTGGAGATGGCCTGCACGCCAAAGCCCATACGGGAAATTGAAGTTTTTAAGACCTCGACATCCAGGCCGGTCGGTTTTTGCAGCAGTTGAGCCGCTTCATCCTGATGCTGGGCCACCCATTGCGTGGTGCTGTTCAAGCTTTGCACCACGGTGTCTAAAACCTGCGGATGCTGCTCGGCAAACTGACGATCCGCCAGATAGAACTGATGGTTGCTGACCAGATTTTCGCCGGTGGCAATGACCCGGGCGCCAATCTGGTGTTCGGCTGCGGCAAAGAACGGATCCCAGATCACCCAGGCATCCACCGAACCACGTTCAAAGGCTGCGCGGGCATCGGATGGGGGTAAATACACCACTTGAATATCGTGCAGGCTAAGCTGGTTGGCTGCTAACAGCTTCAGCAGCAGATAATGCACATTGGAGCCTTTGTTCAGAGCAATGCGTTTGCCTTTTAAATCCTGCACCGACTGAATGGCCGAATCTTTAGGCACAATTAAGGCCTCAGCTAGCGGCGCTTTAGGCTGGTTGGCCACATAGACCAGTTTGGAATTGGCTGCCTGCGCAAAAATGGGCGGTGCTTCGCCGGCTTCACCAAAGGCCACACTGCCGACATTTAAACCTTCCAATAATTGCGGACCGGCTGGAAATTCTACCCATTTCACCTGTACACCCTGGGCTTTTAGGGCCTGCTCCAGTTCACCACGCTCTTTGACAATCGGTAAAATGCCGTATTTCTGGAAGCCGATATTCAGGGTAATGTTGTCGGCGTCTTTGGGGCTGCTACAGGCAGTCATGGACATGGCACCCGCCACCACGGCAGATAAAATAGCGCTTTGAGTTGAAAAAATACGGCGTAGGCTGCTCATGAAAATACCTGCTCTCGGAAATTAAAAAAATTCAAAAGTGGAGAATGAGAGCTACCTTAAAGATTTTTCTTTTTCGAAAAAAATAACAAATCAGGAATTTCTAATCAGGAAAAAAGATAAATAAAGATGTGCAAATCTTATGCATAAATCTGATTTATAAAATGGATAATCTATTAAAAGTTAAAATATTAAGTAGTTGTATTTAAAATATTTTTATTAAATTGAAGGCGCAGGAATAAGCTTATACTAATTCCTGCTAATACCAGATGCAGCAGAATTGGGCCAGCTGCAGATAAGCATATGCCAAATTGAGCTAAAGCCGGCCTTGAACAGATCAGGTGAGTGACTTTTTACAGACCAGTGAATTACGCTGGTAGTTGTATAAGGCTTGGCGGGCATTGGGTAAGTCATCGACATTGGCCGGCTCAAAGCCCTGTTCCAGAAACCAGTGCGCAGTACGAGTGGTCAGAATAAACAGCTGCTGAATACCAAGGCTACGGGCTTTATCTTCCAGATAATGCAGAATCTGGCTGCCACGATTGGATTTACGATAGGCCGGATGTACCGCCACGCAGGCAATTTCCGCCGAGCGCAGTTCATTGTCGCTGACCGGTAGCGGATACAGCGCCGCACAGGCCAGAATGGTGCCATCACGTTCAATCACCGCAAACTGTTCAATTTCATTTTCCAGCCGTTCCCGCGAACGGTAGACCAGCACACCTTCTTCTTCCAGCGGGCGCAGCAGGCTGATGAGACCGCCGACATCCTGAATATTGGCGGTGCGCACTTCTTCATAATGGGCATCGGTAATCATGGTACCGGCACCATCGCGGGTAAACAGCTCTTCCAGTAGTGCGCCATCAGAGGCATAGGAAATCAGATGTACGCGATTGACGCCCTGAGTGGCAGCATCCTGTGCGCCGCGTAAATGCAGGGCCATTTCCGGCTGGCTGGCCTGATACAGACCAATATAATGATTGAGCTGGGATGGGCGGATTTCACGTTGCAGCTGACCCTGTTCATTCAGTAAACCCTGCTGTTTGCCCAAGAAAATCAGCTTGTCGGCTTGCAGGCGAATTGCGGTTTTGGTGGCGACTTCTTCAGCCAGTAAATTAAACACTTCGCCTGTTGTGGAATAGCCGGTCGGGCCGAGCACGACAATATTATGATTGTCCAGATGACGCTGAATGGCATCGGTATCGACACTGCGCACTTCGCCGGTCAGCTGGAAATCGACTCCATCGCGAATACCATAGGGTTTGGCGGTAATAAAATTACCTGAGACCACATCAATGCGGGCGCCGTACATCGGCGAGTTGGCCAGTCCCATCGACAGCAGGGCTTCAATCTGCAGGCGAATTGAACCGACTGCATTCATGACACAGCTTAACGATTCGCGGGTGGTAATGCGCCGTTGCTGATGAAACGGGGTGTCGATCTGGCTGGCCTGTAAATTCTGGTTAATCTGCGGGCGGGCACCATGCACCAGTACCAGCCGGATACCCAGCGAATGCAGCAGGGCAATATCATGAATAATATGCTGGAAATTGTCATGCAGGACCGCTTCACCATCAAACATCAGCACAAAGGTTTTGTTGCGATGGGCATTGATATAAGGCGCAGAATGTCGAAACCAGTGCACATATTGCAAAGTTGTGCTGTGTGATGTTTCGGTAGAATTCAGGTGCATGCCGGTCTCAATCAAGCAAAAGTCTTATAGCGGATTCTAATCAAAAAATACCGGGGCGTAAGCTGAAAAAATAAAAAAACACCTGAACGGGGTGGTTCAGGTGTAAAGAGGGAAGGGAAAATGAGACGAAACCCTTAGCCCATAATGCGAATAATCCGGTTGGTACGTTCGTTGATCATCACGTAATCGCCATTAATTTTGTACCACTGCTGATAACGGCCGGTGTTTGGTAAACGACGCGCTTCGCGGTCACTGACTTTATAACGGGACTGGTCATAGGCACGCGGTAAGGTCTGGCCCACACGCCAGTCACGGCTTGGATTTACGCGCACAACCGGACGTTTATGATCACGGTCCCAACGGCTGTCCTGATGTTTGTAGTGGGTTGCCGCACGACGGTCATGATCACGATGATCAGGCGCAGCCATGGCTGTAGTAGCCATAAACGCACTTAAAGACAGGGCAATGGTGGTTAATACTTTTTTCATGACGCTCACCTTTGAGTCAAACTGTATATCTCTGGAATACGTCCAAATTAACCAGAAAGTTGAGATAAAGGATGAGAGCAATTGAGATGAATTGTGAAAATCATGAAGAAAAAGCGGAGAGCCTGAAAGCCGGCTAGCATCTGCCCTACAGCCAAAATAGCAGCTTAAAGAATTGCCGATATAAAAAAGCCCAAACCGATGTTTGGGCAACCGAGGAGTGAGACTGAAACGGTTGGAGTGCAGCTTAGAAAGACAGGATTTTAAGAATACTGTGGGTATCGGCATTGACCAGAATATAGTCATTATTGACCTTATACCATTGCTGCTTACGGTCCGGTTTAGGCAGGTTATGCTCTTTATATTCGACTTTGTAGCCATTGCCACGATAATGCTGCGGCATCACATAACCGGTTTGCCATTTATGCTGCTGTAAACGCTGATAGCCACGTTCTTCACGCTGGCGGCGTTTTTCATAAACCTCTTTCGATTCACGATATTCACGATGTTTTTTGCCCTGACCGTGCTGACGTGACTGTTCATAGCCGCGTCCCGGATTGTCAAACTGAGGTGCAGCCGCAGTGATCCCGCTGGCCAGCAACGCACTGAAAGAGATCGCCATAACTGTCACTATCTTTTTCATGTGAAAAAACCTCGTTTATCGTCTTTTATTTCACTGTGTCTTACTGTACGAAAAAAATGCAGAGAAACTGTGAAGAAAGATCGTTAATTCTTTATCGAAAGCAGAGATATTTTGGATATTATGCTGGAAAAGTAACAGATGATGAAAGACTTATCTGTTGTCACGTGAACTGGTTATACAACATTGGGCGCAAAAAGCCTAGCCCGTATTGCCGGGATTCTGCCCGCAGTCAGTTCCATTGCTGGCTTAAGTCCTGCAAGGAGTCGATGGCATGGGCCAGACATTCGGCCTGCTGGCCATCTTCAAGTACAGCCAATAAGCTGGCGGGCAGTTGTAAGTGTTCAATGGAACGGATAATGTCATTTTTACGTTGCTGGTCGGCCATGTGCTGCTCCTTTCATTGATTCATTGCGGTTGAGTAGCAGTATAGGCCGGATGTTTCAATTTGAAAAACCGAATAATTTTATAAAAATGATTTAAAAATACGATTTATGGTCTGGTAGTGTATAAAATTTAGCAGCGCATAAAAAAGGACCCGCAGGTCCTGGATTCAAGCATGTGCTTAGTAGGCATATTTCAGGTCGGTATAGTCGGTCAGTGACTTCTGGATATGCGCCTGAATAAATTCGCGTACATCTTCGGCGCTCATTGGCTGGCCCTGTTTGGTAATCACATGCTCGACCGGGGCTTGGCCATCGACCAGAATCCGGTAGACAAAGTTTTTATAGACGGCATAGTCCTCGGCCTGTTTATAAATACCGGTGATATAGCTGTAGTGATGTTCAAAGTTCAGATCGGTATGCGAAAAGATAAACTGGTCAAACAGTTTCAGGTTTTGCCCGGTCTCGAGTGCCTGTAGTTCATCGAGAATACTGGCTTCAAATTTCATGCCGTATTTTTCAGAAATGGCTTGACCATTAATCAATAAAGACACCATGCCATCTTCATGGGTCGTTACTGTGATATTGCTAAAGTCAGACATGGGCATCTCGGGATAATCAGAAACAGGGCTTTAGTATCGGCAAATTTTGCTGAAATTCAAGCCGACTTAAGCCCAAACCGGTATATTTACGCAAAGTGGGAGCAATTACAGCTTTATGGATGGGCATAAAAAAGGAAGCACAGGGCTTCCTTCATGGACACAGCGAGGGCATTAGTCCTGTGCATCAATACTCTGGCCGTTCATGTGCAGACTGTCATCGCCCATTAAATATAAATAGGCTGGCATGATTGATTCCGGTGTCGGCAAGGTTTTCGGGTCTTCATCCGGATAGGCCTTGGCGCGCATGGCGGTGCGGGTCGCGCCCGGATTAATGCAGTTATAACGGATATTCGGATGTACATTTTCCTGGGCAAACAGTTTGCTGACCGCTTCAATGGCAATTTTAGACACCGAATAGGCGCCCCAACGCTCACGTACTTCACGACCGACGCCCGAACTGGCAAATACCACCGAAGCATGTGCCGATTTTTCCAGTAAAGGCAGCAGTTCCTGGGTCATGACAAAGGGTGCCCGCAGGTTGACGGCCATCACATCATCCCAGACATCAGCCGGATAATGCACCAGTTCGGTCCGTTCACCCAGAATGCCGGCATTGTGCAAAATGCCATCCAGACGGCCAAACTGCTTGTCGAGCGTATCGACCAGCAATTCATAATCACGCGATGACGCACTGGACAGCTGGAGCGGAAGAATGGCTGGCTGCGGCGCGCCTAAACCTTCAATTTCATCATAGATGACTTCCAGTTTATTCAGGGTGCGACCATGCAGGACAACGGTTGCGCCGTGCAGTGCAAAGCTGATCGCGGCTGCACGTCCAATACCGTCGCCCGCACCTGTAATCAGGATCACGCGATCTTTGAGCAGATCAGGGCGAGGTTGATATTCTGAATATTTCATGATCGACCTCCGTTTTTTGCTGTAATTATGAAGTGATTGAATGTTGTTGTTGCTGTGACAGCATCTGGTGCAAGACCTGATGTAATTCTGTGACATTATTCACTATACAGTCTGCCTGCCAGGCTGTTAAGTCATCTTTGTGTTGTAAGGGTAAATAGCCATAAGCCGCCAGAATGGTGTACATGCTGGCATTGCGTCCGGCATCAATATCACGTGGATGATCGCCGACATAAACACACTGCTGCGGTTCCAGTCCCAGCTGTGCTGCGGCCAGATACATCGGTTCCGGATCGGGTTTGGTCTTGCTGACATCTTCCGGGCAGACCAGTACCGCACAGCGTTCGGTCAGGTTCAGGGCTTTTAACAGCGCTTCACTGAGCCAGCGTGGCTTGTTGGTGACAATACCCCAGGGAATTTGCTGCTGTTCCAGCTGCTCTAGCAGTGGATACATGCCTTCAAACAGGTCGGTTTCTACCGCAATATCGGCGCCGTAAAGGTCTAAAAAGCGCTGGCGATGGCCTAAAAAGACCGGGTCTTCCACTTCCAGCTCCGGATATACCAGCTTGACCATGGCGCGTGCGCCTTCAGAGACCTGGGTGCGAATCTGCTCGGCGGCGACAATGTCACAGCCTTTATCGCGGCACATGTCCTGAATAATACGGATAAAGTCGGCCGCGGTATCAATTAAGGTGCCGTCGAGGTCAAATAAAACCGCTTTCATTGGCCACCTTCATTCAGGGTATGCACCATATAGTTGACATCAACATTGGGCGCCAGCCAGTAGCGTTTGGTCAGTGGGTTATAGTGCAAACCGGTCATATCTTTCAGTTTCAGGCCGGCATTGCGAATATCGTGTGCCAGTTCGGACGGCTTGATAAATTTATGATAATCATGCGTGCCTTTGGCCAGCATACGCAGCACATATTCCGCGCCAATAATCGCAAATAAATAGGCTTTCGGATTACGGTTAATGGTCGAGAAGAACACATGGCCGCCCGGTTTGACCAGCTTCTGGCAGGCCTGAATAATTGAGGCCGGATCGGGTACATGCTCCAGCATTTCCATACAGGTCACCACATCGTACTGGCCAGCCTGTTCTTCTGCCAGTTGCTCAACTGGAATCTGGCGATATTCAATATTTTCGACGCCTTCCTGCTGGGCATGTAAACGTGCCACATTCAGCGGCGCCTCGCCCATATCAATCCCGAGTACATCGGCACCACGGCGCGCCATGCTTTCCGAAAGAATGCCGCCGCCACAACCGACATCCAGCACTTTTTTGCCAGCCAGTCCGCCTGAATGTTCATCAATCCAGTTTAAACGGAGCGGGTTAATTTGATGCAAAGGGCGGAACTCAGAATGCTGATCCCACCATATAGCTGCGAATGCTTCAAATTTGGCAATTTCTTGCGGATCAACATTCAGTTGCGACATTGGTGTCACCTCAATCAAGTTATTATGATTTCAAAAAGTCTATGCTGTTTAGTGTAGCGTTTATTCTGGAAAAAGCGATAAAAGCCGTAAAAAAGTTCACAGAAGCAAAACGAAAACGGCATAATTGATTTATAGTGTTCGCATAAGCTAATCATAACGATTTATGAGGACAATAAGTTCAATGAAAAAGTTTCTTTTGGGTAGCCTTGCAACCGCAATGTTTGCAATTTCAGGTGGCGCATGGGCGGCCAATTTTGTTGAAGGCCAAGACTATCGCGTACTGGCCAATCCGGGCAAAGTCGATGTGCCGGGTAAAATTGAAGTCCGTGAATTCTTCTGGTATGGCTGTGGCCACTGCTTTACCTTGGAGCCGCATATGCAAGCCTGGCTGCGTAAGCTGCCAAAAGATGTGAACTTTGTGCGTACTCCGGCTGCCATGAACCAGGTCTGGGAAATGAATGCGCGCGGCTATTATGTGTCGGAAGCACTGGGCGTCCGTAAACGTACCCACTTGCCGTTATTCCATGCCATTCATGACAAAGGCCAGCAGATTTTTGACCAGAAATCCCAGGCCAAATTCTTTGTCAAATACGGTATTCCTGAAGCCAAGTTCAACAGCATGTTTAACTCTTTTGCGATTACCTCTAAAGTGGCACAGGCCAATAAACTGGCGCGCCAATACCAGTTGACCGGTGTGCCGGCAGTGGTGGTCAATGGTAAATATGTGGTGTCGGGCGATAACGGCAAAGTGATTCAGGTGGTGAACTACCTGGTCGATAAAGAACGTAAAGCCAAATAAAAGCCCAACATGATGTTAAAAACCCGCTGTTTAAAGCGGGTTTTTTAGTGCTGCGGTTTCATGCATTGTGATGTTTGGTCGCTCCCAATGGCTAATACCACGAAACAGCAATTGCACCTGGATAATGGTCTGCTTGGTAAACTGTTGCTGCTGCTGGCTTAGGGCCTCACCTTCAAACTGGCGACTGAGGCCAATCCAGCTCATGGCCCAGTTAAAGGACAGGTTAATTAAAATATTGGCCAGTACTTTAAAATCTTCCGGATGTTCAAAATGCTGCACGCTTTCTACCCGTTTCAGGTCGTTGGCAAAATCATCAATTAAAAACTCGATTTCCCGGGCAATGGCCTGACGTACCGTGGCCGAGCCGCCCCAACGTTCGGCAATTAGAAAAATCCATTGCTGCGGATGCTGATCGACTGCCTGAAAAAACAGTTCAACGCTGGTGCGGGTTTTGGCATTGGGCAGATATAAATAGGCCTGACCCAGCTGATGCAGAATGCTTTTTAAATGCAGCGCCACCTGATCGACCAGTTCTGCACCGAGTTCATCCATATCCTGAAAATGCCGGTAGAACGCCGTTGGCACCAGCCCGACATGGCGGGAAATCTCCCTTAAGCTGATGCTGCTAAAAGAGCGCTCGGCAGTACTTAAGGTCAGGGCCGCATCTAAAATGGCCTGACGACTTTGCTGCTTACGTTCTTCCCGAATCGACATGTCACATCCCTGATACTGTTTAAAAATTCATCTCTGTGGCTATTATAGAGCAGAATCGGTCCGGGCAGCAGCCATGCTGTTGCATTGGCTGTGTAGGGCCCGCTTTTCTGTGGCGAGATTGTGTAAAAGCCGACCCGGGGACAAAACCTGTGCGCTTGCATCTGCTATACTGGCCGACAATTTATTTGAGTCAAAATAAGGACAACTTATGCGTATCGACCAACGTACCCTAGATCAATTGCGTGATGTCAAAATTACCCGTAATTACACACGTTATGCGGAAGGTTCTGTCTTGGTTGAATTTGGTCATACCAAAGTGCTGTGTACTGCCAGTATTGATAACTCGGTACCGCGCTTTTTAAAAGGCAAAGGCCAGGGCTGGGTAACTGCAGAATATGGCATGTTGCCACGTTCTACCCATACGCGTAGTGACCGTGAAGCGGCACGGGGTAAACAGAGCGGCCGTACTCAGGAAATCCAGCGTTTAATTGGCCGCAGTCTGCGTGCCATGGTCGATCTGAAAAAACTCGGTGAAAATACCATTACCATTGACTGTGATGTAATTCAGGCCGATGGCGGTACCCGTACTGCCGCAATTACCGGTGCAGCGGTGGCGCTGGTCGATGCCATGAATGTGCTGCTGGAAAGCAAAAAAATTAAACAGGACCCGTTAAAAGGTCTGGTCGCTGCTATTTCTGTGGGTATGTATCAGGACGAAGTATTGCTGGACCTGTGCTATGAAGAAGATTCAAACTGCCAGACTGACCTGAATGTAGTGATGACCCAGGCCGGTGAATTTATTGAAATTCAGGGCACTGCTGAAGATAAACCATTTACCCGTCTGCAATGTAATGCCATGCTGGAAATGGCCGAGCAGGGCATTCAGGAACTGATCAAAAAGCAGCAACAGGCCTTGGGCTGGTAAACACTGCAAGATCAGAACCATATATTTATAAAACGCATCTCCGGATCACTGCTGTCCCATAGTTTGCTTTAAATAAAAAAACCTGAGTCCTAACAGTTAAAATATGAGTGTAAACAAACACTTTAACGACCAGGATTCAGGTTTTGTCACATCAGAATACCGTATTTCATGA
>NZ_VPBF01000051.1:0-15506 GCF_013418865.1 Acinetobacter sp. YH12117 | reverse complement strand
TCATGAAATACGGTATTCTGATGTGACAAAACCTGAATCCTGGTCGTTAAAGTGTTTGTTTACACTCATATTTTAACTGTTAGGACTCAGGTTTTTTTATTTAAAGCAAACTATGGGACAGCAGTGAAAAGCACCATACCTTTTGCAGGCATGATGCTTGAATTTTTAGTTACATTGCGCCAGTGCATCTTTATGGAAATGATCGCGCAGGGTCAGGAAGTTTTTCTGTACCGTGGCATCATGCAGGTCAAAATTATGGGCGGTGCTGGTGCCATCTTGGGCAAAGGTAGCTGAACCGGCTGAAATGAGGGTGTTGCCTTTAAATGCCCATTGTTCAATTGAGCGGCCGGCTTTGAGCTGCCCTCTAAATTCAATCACGCATTTATCAATAAACTTGGTCAGTTTGGCCGAGTTATGCGTGGTGTCTGGATAGACCTCAAGATTTTGGACTTCTTGTAATACCCCCGCTTGTAGTTGTGGAATGACTGGCGCAGAGGTACATGCACCCAGAGAAAGGCAAGTTAGACCAGATAAAATTAAAGTTTTAAGTTTCATAAGCTTCTTTCTTGTTGAGTGTTTTCAGTTTGAGTATAGGGAATATGGAAGGAAAAGCCTATAGGTATGACCTATAGAATAGTGGTACTTAAGAGAAGGAGGAGAGAATTAACTGTAAAGTGAGTAGTGGCGTGTTTGTAAGGTCAGTAATTGAGGTTTTAAATGATTTAAATCTTCATTGAGGCCTACACGTTTTGCCAGAGGGTCAACTAATCTTCTTGTATCATGAGTGCTCGGCAATGGAACGACATTCAAGGCTTGGGAGAGCGCTTTAAGTTGTTGGCGTCTAGAAACACTTGAGCATGAGTATCTGCGGAATTTTTCTAATAGAAAAAACAGTCGGCGCTTTTCTAAGGGGTTTAAACTGGAACTCACAGCAGGTAGTAGTTCTGAATATAATAATGCTTCAGCAACGGGTTTAACCTGCTCGAATGTTGCAGAATTCAATGGCTGCTTTAATAGTGCTTTTAAAGCATGCTCAAATTCCAGCTGATTCATTGTGTCAATCTCCCAGGTCTGAAAGAAGCGAAATCATATATTGAATATTAGAATCTAATTGCTCAGGTGTAACGTAATAGTCTTTAGCATTATTTGCTATTTCTTTGAACTGCTCAAGCGAAAACTTGTTTCTTGCATATAATGCTTGAATATCTTCGATGTCTCTGTCAGACAAGCGTGCCAATTTAGAAACAGCCAAATCTACGCCAGATACGAGATAGACCTCTACGATACTTTCAGCGGTTAAGGGGATAACTCGTTCCCTGTAATCAGGATCGATGGAGGCAAGGCTGGTATTAAATCCACTGTCAAATTCTAAATTTGTTTCAAGATTATTATGATCCAGATATTCAATATCATTATTTTCTAGAAATAAGAAAATATCTTCTTTTTTTAATTGGCTGATCGATTGGATTTCAGCATCAATATCATTACTACCTCGAACATTGGTGTGGATGTGAAACGCACAGCCACCAAAAATAAATGCCTTAACGGCACCATGAGGAAGATATTGATGATTCATTGAAATCCAATCCTCAAGCTCTTGAAAGAGCTTGAGGATTGCAAGGGTGATAGGTGAGTCGTTATAAATACTCATCTTTAGTGTTGAAGCACCGAAATATCCGCCACTTTGGTAAACAAGTCACGCAGCTGAGCAAGCAGACGTAAACGGTTTGCTTTCAGGTCAGCATCATCCGCCATCACCATGACACCGTTAAAGAATGCATCAACAGGCGCACGAAGTGCAGCAAGTGCAGAGAGCGCAGCAGTGTAATCTTTAGAAGCAAACAGTGGCTCAACCACTGGTGTGATTTTCGCAAGTTCAGCGAACAATGCCTTTTCAGCATCTTCAACCAGATTTGCTTCAAGCACAGCGCCTTCATGTGCCGCTTCTTTAGCAAGAATATTGGCAACACGCTTATTCGCAGCAGCAAGTGCAGCCGCTTCAGGCAGTGCACGGAAGTGATTTACTGCATTGACACGTTTGTCAAAATCAAGCGGTGATTTTGGCGACAACGCTTGAACGGCTTGAATCACATCAACAGCCACACCTTGGTCTTCGTATTTGGCACGGTAACGACCTTCAAGGAATGCAACCGCATCGTTTAAAGTCTTATCGTGATCTTTGAGTACATCGCCATACGCAGCTAAAGCAAGTTTGATCAAGTCTTCAATTGATACATCAAGCTCGTTTTCAGTCACTAGACGTAAAATACCAATTGCAGAACGACGCAGGGCAAACGGGTCTTTCGAACCTGTAGGCGCTTGACCAATACCGAAAATACCGGTGAGCGTATCTAAGCGGTCTGCAAGCGCAATGGTTGTCCCAGTTTTGGTTTTCGGTAAAACATCACCAGCGAATTTAGGCAAGTACTGCTCGCCAAGTGCTTCAGCCACTTCATCATTTTCGCCTTCAAGACGTGCGTAGTAAGTACCCGCGATGCCTTGAAGTTCTGGGAATTCACCCACAAGTTCAGAGGTTAAGTCGCATTTCGCAAGAAGTGCCGCTTTTTCAGCATCAGCCGCATTTGCACCTGTAATTGGCGCAAGCGCAACAGCAAGTTTGGCAATACGTTCAGATTTGTTCCAAAGCGTACCGAGTTCTGCCTGGAATACCATATTCGCCAGTTTCTCCTTACGAGAAGCAAGCGGTTGTTTTTGGTCTTGCAGGAAGAAGAATTCAGCATCCGACAAACGTGGACGAACCACTTTCTCGTTACCTTCAATGATCTGTGATGGGTCTTTCGACTCAATGTTTGACACAGTAATGAAGTACGGTTGAAGTTTATTATCGCTGTTCACCAAGCAGAAGTACTTTTGGTTGTCCTGCATGGTTGTGATGAGTGCTTCTTGAGGAACTGCAAGGAAGCGTTCTTCAAAGCTTGCACGAAGCGCAACAGGCCATTCAACAAGAGCAGTTACTTCATCACGAAGGTCGCTTGGTACAATCGCAATGGCATTCACTTCATCAGCCAATGCTTTCACTTGTTGGTCGATGATTGCTTGACGCTCTTCAAAAGATGCCACAACGTGCGCAGCTTTTAACTTGGCAAGATATTCATCTGCATGCGCTAAAGTGATTGCTTCAGGGGCATGGAAACGGTGACCGTAAGTCACGTTACCTGCTTTATGATCTTGAATGGTTGCATCAACAACGTCGTTGTCTTTCAGCAATACCACCCATTTTACAGGACGTACGAATTCAGTACGGCTTGCTGCAGAACGCATGCGTTTTGCGATTGGAAGATTATCCAAAGCCGCTTGTAAAATTTGCGGTAAAAGTACGTCTAGGCTTTGACCTTTGACATCTTTTAAGTAGCAAACTTTTTCAACTTTACCTGCTTGGAAAGTCGATACTTGATCAACCGTAATGCCTTGACCACGCATAAAGCCTTCTAAAGCTTTGGTTGGTTTGCCTTCCGCATCATACGCCGCTTGCACAGCAGGGCCGTCAAAACGTTTTTGTGTGTCGGCTTGCGCGCCATCAACATTGACAATTTTAAGTGCTAAACGACGTGGTGCAGCATAGGCTTCGATTGAATCGAAAGCCAGACCTGCATCTTTTAAGCCTTTAACCGTTTCTGCCTGTAATGCATCACGTAATTTTTTCAGGCTTTTTGGTGGGAGTTCTTCACAGCCAAGTTCAAATAAAACAGTATGTTTAGACATTATTTGTTCTCCGCTGATTTTTCTGCTTGTGCGGCTTCCGCCTCAACCTGTGCTTTTAACTGTGCCAGAACTTCATCACGTAAGTGTGGTTCCGCCATTGGGAAACCAAGCTCTGCACGTGCGGCCACGTAGCTTTGTGCAATGGCACGCGCCAGTGTACGGACACGTAAAATATAACGCTGACGCTCAGTCACAGAAATCGCACCACGCGCATCAAGCAGGTTAAAGCTGTGTGATGCTTTCACCACTTGCTCATAGGCAGGAAGTGGCAGTTTCGCTTCCATCAAACGAGAGGCTTCTGCTTCATAGAAGTCGAACAGTTCAAACAGTTTGTCGACTGGCGCATATTCAAAGTTATAGGTCGATTGTTCTACTTCGTTTTGATGGAACACATCGCCATACGTGACCGTACCGAACTGACCTTTGGTCCAAACCAAATCGTAAACCGAGTCTACACCTTGCAGGTACATCGCCAGACGTTCTAAACCGTAAGTGATTTCACCCGTGACCGGATAACATTCAACACCACCGACTTGCTGGAAATAAGTGAATTGCGTGACTTCCATACCATTCAGCCAAACTTCCCAACCTAAGCCCCAAGCACCGAGTGTTGGTGATTCCCAGTTATCTTCGACAAAACGGATGTCGTGAACCAAAGGATCAATCCCGATGGCTTTTAAAGAATCCAGATACAGCTGCTGGATGTTGTCCGGGTTTGGCTTTAATACCACCTGGAACTGGTAGTAGTGTTGCAAACGGTTCGGGTTTTCACCATAACGGCCATCTTTTGGACGACGTGAAGGTTGCACATAAGCGGCATTCCAGGTTTCAGGCCCTAATGCACGTAGGAAAGTTGCAGTGTGGAATGTTCCTGCACCCATTTCCATGTCGTAAGGCTGCAACACGACGCAGCCTTGCTCCGCCCAGTAATTTTGTAAGGCAAGAATTAAGCCTTGGAAAGTATCAATATGCGATATGGCGCGACTCATGGTCATCCACTTAAAATTAGAGAAAAATTGTGCTCAATTATAAGGATTTTGGCGGGAGGTAGCAAAGGTTATCCATACAATGCTGGCGCTTTGATCAGAAAGCGAAGCCTAACCGAAAAATCGCCATGAAAAATCAGTAGAGAAACCGACATTCGGTTGATCTGTCTATCCACAAAAACCGGATTTTGATCTGTAGGATTCGGGGAAAACCCAGCATTGTCATTTCAGTCATTTTTCTCAAAGATTGGTTTCATCTGGTGTATACAGCGCAATCATCTGCGCTGAACGGTGTATACGCAAAAACGATGTTTTTAAAATGAAGGGCTTATCAATTTTTTCTAAAAAGAGGATGATTCAGTGTGCCTATACTGATATACATCTCAACAGAAAAATTCATAATTATAAGATATAGAATGAATACATCTTATAAGCTGCTTCATTTTATAATGGCGGCCGTCGCCAAAATCACAAAGGATTCCCGTGTTTCATCCGCAATCTGAATGGTTAGAAATCTTAAAACCCAATTTCAAATTACTGCCGCTGAAAGAACGTCTGTTGTGCGGATTGGGTGCTTTGCTGGGCTTGAGTCTATCTTCGCTGATCAGCTTATGGATTCTGGGCGATATTAATGCCTGGTATATCGCGCCGATGGGTGCGTCGTCAGTATTGTTGTTTGCGGTGCCGGCCAGTCCGCTGGCACAGCCGTGGAATATGGTGATTGGCAATACTATTGCCGGCATTATTGGTGTGACTTGTGCGCTGTATATTCCTAATCTGACCGAAGCCTTTAGTGTGGCGGTGGCCTTATCTATTATTTTAATGATGTCGACCGATTCGCTGCATCCACCGAGTGGTGCTGTGGCGATTACCGCAGTATTGGGCGGTGAGGCGGTCAGTGAACTGGGCTATTTATTTATCTTTTATCCGGTGCTGTTAAATTCGCTGTTATTGCTGTTGGTGGCAATGATGTTTAACCGACTGACTGGCAAGCAATATCCACACAAGGCCCAGCTGAATCTGCGCTCGCAAGACCCGACCCCGACCCAGAAAGTCACCATTCAGCCGCAAGATATTCATCATGTGCTGGAGCATCAGACCGAGCTGCTGGACATTAGTGAATATGACTTGCAGAAAATTATTCTGGAAGCGCAATATCAGGCCAATGCGCGTATGCAGGATGAAAACGTGCAGGAATGGCGCTGTGAAGATATCATGACTCATGATGTGATTACCTTGCAGCAGGATGATGATATCCAGCTCGCGCTAGACAAGTTCAAGCAGGTCAATTTAATGAGCTTGCCGGTGGTAAATGCCGAGCAGCAACTGGTCGGCACATTGGCACTGTATGAAGTGGTGGAATGGTTTAAACATGCTACCGATGTGCGGATGTCATGGCAGCATCAGGTCAAACACATTATGAACCGCAAGGTGGTGACGGTAAAACCACATCAGAGTATTGCCGATCTGGTCCCGTATTTTGTGGAACGTTCGTTTAACTATATTCCAGTGGTGGAACAGCAGCAGCTGGTCGGGATTATTAGCCGCGCCGATATGATTGCCGCCATGAACCAGCGTCTGATCTGGCTACGCAGCAAAACTACGGAAAGTTAAAGCCAGAAAAAAGAAGCTACGGTAATAGGGGTCCACCGTAGCTTTAAACTGTGCAAGAAAAATGAAGATTAACGGTAACTGTTCTGATCTTCATGAATGGTACGTACCGGATTGCGATAGCCATTCACGTGTTCAATTTCAGCTTTCTTTTTCGGCATCACCAGCCACAGTACCAAGTACACCAGAATACCCGGGAAGGCGGCACTCATAATGGATACCAACACAAAAATAATGCGGAGTAAATTTGCATTCCAACCAAAACGTTCAGCAATACCACCCATTACACCTGCAATCATGTTTGAGCGGTTAGAGCGGTATAAACCAACATTGGCCATTGAGGTCTCCTTAAAAAATAAAATGGTGAGTCAATCAACAACTCATAAAATAAAAATGGCGACCTATTTCCGTTTTTAAAGGGTCAATGCGCTATAAATCGTTAATTTATGTAAATAAAATGACACGGTATAAATATTGCGCTTTAAAATCTTGAAACAGGTCTACAAAAACTGTAGATTTGGGTGAAAATTCATGTAATTTCAATAGCTTCGCTGTGTGCCCATCAATCTGATGCAAAGGCATACGGTGGCTATTTTTATTGATACCCGGGAGACACCATATTGGCTGTGCATTGTTCGAAATGGTTATGGGGAATCTGTTGCCTGTCTTTGGCCGCTTGTGACCCGACGTTTAACAGTCAAGAAGGAGAGGAGGCACAGCCGTTTACACCCGTGGCAGACCTGCAGGTGACAGAAGATGTGCCAAGTAAGCGCCTGAGTGAAGTGGCTGGCCAGCCGGTATTTCCATCTGCAGAAGATGCCGATAAAGCCGTGGTGCCGGAAGCGGCCTTGGCCTATGTCGGCCGGTATCAGGTAAAAATTAGCTGTGAAGATGCCTATGTCAAATGCGAGACCGGTACAGCCGATTTTATTCTGACTTTATTGCCCGATGGCACCGCACATCGTTCCATTGTCTATCTGGGCCGGGTCATGGCCGGTGCACAAATGAATTATCATCTGGATTACTGGATGTATGATGAAACCGCACACCAGATTATTGTGCATCGCAGTAATGGGGTGGAAATTTTTTATGATATTGATGACACGCAGAATCTACGCATGGATTTAGAAAAAATTGCCACAGTATCGACGGTAAATCAGCAGTATTTTTCCCGTAATCCTTTACCGGCACATGCTTATTATCTGGAGAAGTCGGCCGATTAAAAAAGCAGATTGAGCGTTCTATCATCCACATTAATATTGAGGTTGTAGCGCAGATACGATGCAGCCCAGCATATAAATGTGCAATGCAGAGTAGGGAAGCGAAGATATTTATTTTGGAAGATAAATGGTGGGTCGTCCGCGACTCGAACGCGGGACCAACGGATTAAAAGTCCGCTGCTCTACCAACTGAGCTAACGACCCTGAGGAATAAAAAATAAGCTGCTTATTTTTTAAGATGCAAGAACTGGAGTTTTTGCAGAGTTCCTAAGGAAATATGGTGGGTCGTCCGCGACTCGAACGCGGGACCAACGGATTAAAAGTCCGCTGCTCTACCAACTGAGCTAACGACCCATCTTAGGCTTTCAAATGAGTGGTGGGTCGTCCGCGACTCGAACGCGGGACCAACGGATTAAAAGTCCGCTGCTCTACCAACTGAGCTAACGACCCATATCATTTGATGGAGCGTATTGTAGCAAGATCTCGTTTGAGCGCAAGTAAAAAATAAAAAAGTTGTCTATGTTTGATTATAAATGAAACAAATCCATGCTAGGGAATCAAAAAATAGACAACTTTGGGCTTAGAAGCGGTATTGATAGGTTTGAATCTGCTCGAAAATTTCCGGGGTTAGATCAGTATAAGCCGCTGCACCGGGCAGCAACACCAGCAAACGATCCGTGGTAGCTGCCGGATTAAATGCCTGTTCTTTGAGCTTGTTTTTCTGATATTTAAAAGTGCCGGTGGTTTCAACCTGGGCCTGAATCCGTAAAAATACCGGAACCGCATAGCCGGGCAGGGCCTGTTTAAACTGGCTCACCATCTGCTGTAGGTCATGTTCATCCAGTGTTGCATCGGCATTTAAGGTAATGGCCGCCATTCCGGCCCGACCATTGGTTTCTGGAATTTCTACGCCGTAGACCACCGCTTCGGCAATTTTGTCATAATCGCAGAGTATATTTTCCACTTCGGTGGTGGAGACATTCTCGCCTTTCCAGCGGAAGGTATCCCCGAGGCGGTCAACAAACTGGGCATGACGGAAGCCGATATTTCGTACCAGATCACCGGTATTAAAGTATTGATCGCCACGCTGGAAAACACCTTTTAAAATCACCGCCTTGTTTTTTTCCGGATCGGTATAGCCATCAAACGGCGAACGGCGGGTAATTTTGCCAATCAATAAACCAACTTCACCTTTTTTGACTTTCTGGCACCAGCCGCGCGCATCCCGGACCGGTTCATTTTTTTCTTTATCGAAAGCCACAATCGCATAGGGGGTTGGAGAAAAGCCAACGGTATTGTCAAAGTTAAAGATGTTGCTAAAGCCAACATTGCCTTCACTGGAGGCATACAGCTCCAGAATTTCTTCAATCCCAAAGCGCTGTTTAAACTTGTTCCAAATGTTCGGGCGCATACCGTTCCCAATCATTTTGGTAACACGATGGTCCTGATCCAGCGCAGATGGCGGTGCATCCATCAGGTAGCGGCACAGCTCGCCGACATAACCAATGGCGGAGGCATTAAATTTCTGTACATCTTTCCAGAAGCTGGAGGTGGAATATTTACGTCGAATTGCCAGGGTTGCACTACCGGCAATTACCCCACACCAGCACACCACAATACCGGTGGCGTGATACAGCGGCAGGGTCACATACATGACATCTTTTGGATTCAGATTTAGCACATGGCCATAGGTGCCGTAAGCCAGGGTCCAGCGGCTATGGGTGAACACCACGGCTTTCGGCAGGCCGGTGGTTCCCGAGGTATAGATATAAAACAGGCCATCTTTGCCCTGGACGGAATGCGTGGTCGGCGGATTGAATTTCGGGAAATGGTCGATCTTTTCGGCCAGATTATTAAAGCCTTTCGGAGCTTTGCCGGCATCGCGCTGGGTTTCCTGATCGGCAAACCAGTCCAGACGATCTGCCGGTAAATCCAGCGCCTGACGGATCTCATCTACCGCAGCGCGGCATTCTTCGCCAACAATTAGCGCGACCGGTTTGACCAGATTGATGCTATGGGTCAGCACCTTACCCACCTGTGAGGTGTTTACCAGTGCAATGGTGACGCCAATTTTGGCCAGACCGATGACAGTCGCGATCAGTTCCGGGCGGTTTTCCAGCATTACCGCAATCACATCGCCTTTGCGTGCGCCTTGTGACAGATAATAGTGGGCAATCTGGTTGGCCCATTCATTCAGGGCTTTGTAGCTAAAGCGCTGCTCTTCAAACATTAAAGCCAGACCATGCGGATTACGTTTGACCGCTTTTTCAAAGGCAATGCCCAGACCGGCAGGGGTGGATGGCGTTCGTAAATAGGCTTGACTCAGACCCTGAATAAGATTCGGGACTTTGCCGATAAACTTTGGAATTTTGGCGGCGACATCGGCCAGACCAATAAGATCATGTTGTGTTGTATGGCTCATATGAATCCTATTTATTCTCGACATCCAATCTGTAGTTCTAGCGCATGAATATTGCACTTTAAGGTTTTAATCGTTTCGTTGTAGTGTAATCAACCTAATCTGACAAATTAACAAAAAAAATCCAGCCACCGAAATGACTGGATTTTTTTATTCACCTGCAAAAAAGCAAATTATGACTCAGTTGAGGTGTTGGCTTTCTTTGGTGGACGGCCACGTGGACGACGCGGACGTGCCGGTTTTTCTTTCTCGGCCTTGTCTGCTGCGGCTTCTGGAGCTTCGGCTTCTGCATTTGCCGGTGCTTCGCTGGCATCTGCTGCATCAACTGGCAGTTCAGCCTGTACTGGTTGCGCTGCTTCAGCTTTCGCTGTTTCTTTAGCCGGTGCTTCGGCTGCAGCGCTTTCTTCAGTCGCCACTTCAGTTTCAGTCGCAGTGGTTTCAGCCGCTGGTGCTGCTTCAGTTGCTGCTGGCTCGGCAGTCGCTTCTACAGGTGCTGCTGTGCTGCTTGCAGCAGTGGCTTCTGTTGCTTCAGCTGCTTGAGCGTCCGCCGCAGTTTCTGCTGGTGCATCGTTAGCGGATGCTTTTTCTGCTTCGTCGGCATGGGCCTGTTTGGCCTGTTCCAGCGCCTGTTCGGCAGCAAGTTTGGCTAAACGACGACGCTCACGCGGATCATTGGCCACACGTTTGACTGGCGCTGGTGGAGTCAGGTCCAGCACAGGAGCAGGTTCTGCTTCTGGCTCAGCTTTGCTGACTTCAACATCACGGGTCACAGGCTGCTTTTGGCTTTCTGCCGCAGGTGCTTGAGCGACCAGGCTGGCTGCATATTGTTCAGTGAACTTTTGCAGGGCGCGGTTAAAGGTTGGGATTAAACCAAACTGCTCAATCAGTACCGAGCAATCTTCACCATACACATGACGGATCAGGCTGCCTACCGTGTACTGCTGCAAGGCTGGAACCTGAGATGGTGACAGCTTTGGCGGCTGGTTTTGTTGCGCACGACCTTCACGTTGCTGGCGACGACGCTGACGCGGATCGTTGCTGGCGCGTTTCACCGGTTGCGATTTGTGCTCTTCAGCCACAATTGCCGCAGGTGCCACTTCTTCTTTTGGTACTGGTGCTTCTTCTACTGCTTCAGTGCTGGTCGCAACCGGAAGTTCAGCAGTTGCTGCAGGTGCAGCGGCTGCGTTCTGGTTTAGCGCGACAATTTCACTTTGTGCAGCATCAACATTCACCACCAGAGCAGTTGGCATCACGTCCTGACGTGGTGCATCCACCAGGTCCACTTTCAGGCCTTGTGCTTCAGCGGCTGGTGCTGCTGTAGCTGCTGCCGGTGCAGCCGTGTCATTCAGCACGCTGGCATCGCGGTGGCGATTTGGACGCTCTGGACGTTGCTGGTTACGACGGTCACGACGTGGCACAGCATCTTGCTGTTGCGCTTCGTTTTGCGTCTGTTCATTGTTGTTGTGCTGACGGCGGGAGTTGCGTTTGTTTTCACGCGCTTCCTGACGTTGCTCCTGACGTGACAGCTGCACCACTTCTTCGTGTACCTGATGCTGTGCTGGGCTGTTGTCATTCTGGCTGTTTTGCTCGCGCGGCTCTTTGTGCTTGCTGCGCTTTTTGTTGTTGTGACGTGATGATTTTTCTTCACGTTCAGCCGGTTTTTCAGCGTGATCACGCTCATGCTTGGCCACAGTTGATGGGGCAAGATAAGCATTGCTGGTTGCTGCTGGTGCAGCCACAGGCGCCGCAGCTGCAATCTGACCGAACTGGCCACGGCTAACTGCGCCATTATTGACCATTTGCTCAATCGCTGCAGCCGCATTGTTGGCGCTACGTGACTGATCAACCGTGTTGGCCTGTTTTTGCACAAACAGGTTTTCTAACCATGCACATGGGCTAGCACTTGGTGCAGCGGCAGCAGGGGCCACTTGTGCAGGCGCAGCGGCTTGAGCTTTGGCTGGACGCTTCTGTTCCTTTTGCGGTGCTGCAGGCGCAGCTGCATGCTGAGCGTGCTGTTCTTCTTCTAAATGCCATTCAGAGGCTTCATAACCCAGTTCCTGTTCGCTTAAGCGGGTGGCTGCTGTGCGTTCATAGCTGGTTGGGGCAAAGCCTTCCGGATTGTAAGAGATTTCGTAATGTGGGGTTTCTAAATGCGGGTGCGGCAATACCGTTACACGTACATTTGAGGTTTGTTCAAGGTAAACCAGGCTGTGACGCTTTTCATTCAATAAGAATGCTGCAATTTCAACCGGTACTTCAACCTGAACTTCACCATGACGCTCACGTAGCGCAATCTCTTCCACTTTACGCATAATCGACAGTGAGAGAGAACGTAAGTCACGTACCATGCCGGTACCATGACAACGTGGGCAAACATAACCGGTCGCTTCTTCTAAAGATGGACGTAAGCGCTGACGGCTCATCTCCATTAAACCAAAGCGTGACAATTGACCAAACTGGATACGCGCGCGGTCGCTTTGCGTTGCTTCACGCAGCTTGGCTTCCACCATACGCTGGTTACGGTCTTTGGTCATGTCGATAAAGTCGATTACTACCAGACCACCGATGTCACGTAAACGTAACTGGCGTGCAATTTCTTCAGCAGCTTCCAGGTTGGTGTTTAGTGCGGTATCTTCAACGTCCTGACCACGAGTTGATTTTGCCGAGTTAATGTCGATTGACACCAATGCTTCGGTTTGGTCAATCACGATTGAACCACCTGAAGGCAGTTTGACTTCGCGTTCATAGGCGGTTTGAATCTGGCTTTCGATACCGAAATGCGCGAACAGTGGTTCATTTAGGGTATAGGTTTTTAACTTGTCGAGCTGACGTGGCATCACCGCTTTTACGAAGTTATAAGCTTCGTTATAGGCCTGTTCTGAGTCAATCAGGATTTCAGCCACATCATCACGCAGGTAGTCACGAATGGCACGCGTGACGACACCGGCTTCCTGATGCACCAGCATTGGCGATGGACCAGAACTTGAGGTGCTTTGAATTTGCGCCCACAGATCTAGCAGATGCTGTAAATCAAGTTGTAATTCTTCTTGAGAACGACCAATACCGGCAGTACGTACAATCACGCTCATACCGCGTGGCACGTTTAAAGAGGCCAGCATTTCTTTCAGTTCTTCACGCACTGAACCGGAAATCTGACGGCTGATACCACCCCCTTTCGGGTTGTTTGGCATCAGGACCAGGTAACGGCCCGCCAGTGAAATAAAGGTCGACAGGGCAGCACCTTTGTTGCCGCGCTCTTCTTTTTCTACCTGAACCAGCAGTTCGGTGCCTTCAGTAATCAGTTCGCGAATATTTGAAGTTTGACGAGGATCGGCCTTGTAGTAAGAGTTGGCAATTTCGCGCATCGACAGGAAACCTTGACGACCGGCACCATACTCAACAAATACAGCTTCTAAAGATGGCTCTACGCGAGTCACATGACCTTTATAGATATTTGATTTTTTTTGTTCACGGGTACGATTTTCTAAATCAAAATCGTAAAGACGCTGACCAGTGACAAGTGCAACGCGAATTTCTTCAGCATGTGTTGCATTAATCAACATACGTTTCATGGGTGTAACACCTTATAGTGATACACAGCAAAACATCGCTCTATACGTAGCGAGCATCAAACATCACGGATCATGGTTCAGATCTCAAATACAGCGGTCTGAACGTTTCTCTACCGGCCTGATAATCGGGTTTCGGTGGATGATTCACGTATTGATGATGTCAATACGGCTTCAATCTTTAAACGATTAAAGTCACCTGGTCGTTTCACTGGCGGACGAGCGGTACATTGGATGTGAGTAACTTTCACTGTCACATTGCTCAAAGATCATCCCTTCTTTTAGTCGAGTGTCTTGATACGGAATTATCGTCGTATCTTTACAATTTGTGCAGATCCAATGTATCAACGCTGTAGCCTGAATGCGACATCAGGGAACGACTAGTCTGATGTGTATCAGTTTACGTTTAAAAACCAACTTGAGGTTGGCGACATATTTTTTCAGGCAAACTGATTTATGTACCTTAAGTACAATTAAACGCAACAGTTTGCAGTTTTGCCGATATAATAAGCCTTCGGCGTCGGCATAATTCTTTTGGGACCTTTACGTGTTTAGTGGAGTGTTTGATTGAATAATCAACTTCAGTAAAAACCGAAATGACCCAACTTTTACCCACTTACGATGGTTTCCGTGCGCTGACTATATCAAACCTTGCATCATCTGCCTATGGGCTAAGCTTATGTTTCTTGTGTAAAGCATAGCCTAAGTGATCAGTTTTTAATCAATTTTAGTATTTTTTTAGGTCGTCGTAACTGTATGAATTCTACCCAACAATGGCAAAGTGTCACTTGGTTTGAAGTCGATGAGCATCAAGCGGGGCAACGGATTGACAACTTTTTGTTTAGCCGTTTAAAAGGCGTGCCCAAAAGCCGGATTTACCGTCTGATTCGTGAAGGTCAGGTGCGGGTCAATAAAAAACGGGTCAAAGCCGAAACCAAGCTGAATATTGGCGATCAGATCCGGGTTGCACCAATCCGTTTTGAACAGAAAGATGATACCCCGGCGCCGGTGTCAGATAAAGTTGCTCAAGGCTTGCTGAACCGGGTCATCTATGAAGATGAAGGGCTGATGGTGGTGAACAAGCCATCGGGCATTGCCGTGCATGGGGGCAGTGGTGTGGCCTATGGCTTGATTGAGGGCTTGCGCGCGGCCACCGGGAAAAAATATCTGGAGCTGATTCACCGCATTGACCGCGATACTTCGGGTCTGGTGATGATTTCGAAAAAACGCAGCGTATTAAAAACCTTGCAGGACATGCTGCGTGAGCACAAAATCCGTAAAACCTATGCTGCGGTGGTGAAAGGACAGGTGACGCTGGACAAACAGCTGATTGATGCACCTCTACATCGTTATGAGCTGGCCAATGGCGAACGTCGCGTGCGTGTGTCTAAAGAAGGTAAAGAATCGAAAACCCAGTGGAATGTGCAAGAGCGCTTTATGCATGCCACACTGGTCTATGCATCGCCGCTGTCTGGACGTACCCATCAGATTCGTGTGCATGGTCTGAGTATTGGCCATCCGCTGGTGGGCGATGAAAAATACGGTCATGAAACCGAATATCGTGGCCCTAAACCACGTCGCTTGTGTTTACACGCCATGCGTCTGGAAATTCCGGGTTATCCGACCATTGAAGCGCCGTTGCCTGAAGATATGCAGAGTCTGGTCGCACAGCTCCGTGCGCAAAAGGCAGATAAGGTAGTAACACTTGGGGAAGATGACGAATAATCTTTGGCTTTTTAATTCTCGTTCGTCTTGCTTTATTTAAGTGGGAAATTTCCCTCTTTATTAAAATTAAAGATGAGGAACATTGTTCCGCAAGGGGGAGATTAAATTTCGGAAAAATCCTCTCCCTGAGATACCGTCTTGGTAGTCAATCAGGTTTTGAGATTATTCGACCAATAAATAATCTCTTTGATAGGCAGTCTGATGTTTTAAAACGCCATAACACAGATGTATAAGCTTGCGCATTGCAGCACCT
>NZ_VPBF01000004.1:0-125534 GCF_013418865.1 Acinetobacter sp. YH12117 | reverse complement strand
TGAAAGAAGGCGTTGAAATGGTTATGCCAGGCGACAACGTTGAAATGTCAGTAGAATTAATCCACCCAATCGCAATGGACGCTGGTTTACGCTTCGCGATCCGTGAAGGTGGTCGTACTGTAGGTGCGGGTGTAGTTGCTAAAGTAACTGCATAATTATAAAATAAGTTTCACAAGCCGAAGTTTGCGGATTTCGGCTTGTTCTACAGGCCAGTAGTTCAATTGGTAGAGCGTCGGTCTCCAAAACCGAATGTTGGGGGTTCGAGTCCCTCCTGGCCTGCCATTTTTCAAAAAAAGCTTGATGCTGGCAAAACTGGTCATATAATAAGTCGCGAATCCTACGACGAGTACAAAAATGTCGAATGATAAATCGCGTGACGCATTAAGCGAAGCGCCAATTCCTCAAAGAAATAATCCTGCTGAAGTTGTAAATTCGGGTTCTCCATTAGACTACGTGTTGTGGATTATCGCCTTGATTTTATTCATTGCGGCAACCATGGTGAATCAGCATCTACCAGCGTACTGGGCACCGGCAAATGATATTTGGGTGCGCGTTGGGGTAATTTTGGCTTGTATCGTAGTGGCTTTAGGTTTATTATACGCCACCCATCAAGGCAAAGGCTTTGTTCGTTTATTGAAAGATTCACGAATCGAGCTGCGTCGAGTGACTTGGCCAACCAAGCAAGAGACAGTGACTACATCTTGGCACGTACTTGCAGTTGTAGTTGTAGCATCCATTTTATTGTGGTGTTTTGACTACGTTTTAGGTTGGGCAATTAAATTTATTATCGGGTAAGAGAGCTATGAAACGTTGGTACATTATTCATGCCTATTCTGGTTATGAAAAACAAGTGATGCGTTCGCTTAATGATCGAATCCAGCGTAGCGCTGTTGCCGATAGCTTTGGTGAAGTCCTGGTTCCTACCGAAGAAGTGGTAGAAATGAAGGATGGTAAGAAACGTAAATCTGAGCGTAAATTCTTTCCGGGCTATGTGCTAGTCGAAATGGAAATGAATGATGATACTTGGCACATTGTAAAAGAATGTCCAAAAGTATTAGGTTTTATTGGTGGTACACCGGAAAAACCTGCGCCAATTACGCAGCGTGAAGCTGATGCAATTCTTGCACGTGTACGCAATACTGGTGAAGCACCTCGTCCGAAGACGATGTTTGAACCAGGCGAAGAATTACTGGTAATTGACGGTCCATTCACCGACTTTAAAGGCGTGGTGGAAGAAGTCCTTTACGACAAGTCACGTTTAACGTTGACGATTAATGTATTCAATCGACCAACACAGGTTGAGCTGGAATTTCGCCAAGTCGAAAAATCAGTTTAATTCACTGCTGGTTGAAAACGCCCGATTTGTTATGGATCGGGCATTGTTGTTGTAACGGTATCGTTACTTAGAAATCATTGGGGAGCCTAGCGGCGTTTGTACCCAGAGGTAATTGAAAATGGCTAAGAAGATTGACGGCTATATCAAGCTGCAAGTTCCAGCTGGTAAAGCAAATCCATCTCCACCAATTGGTCCTGCACTGGGTCAACGTGGTGTTAACATCATGGCATTCTGTAAAGAATTCAATGCTGCGACACAAAAAGTTGAAGCTGGTCTTCCAATTCCAGTAGTGATCACTGTGTACAACGACAAGTCGTTCACATTCATCATGAAAACTCCACCTGCTGCTATTCTGCTTAAGAAAGCTGCTGGTATCCAGAAGGGTTCAGCTGTACCAAACAAAACTAAAGTTGGTAAGTTGACTCGTGCTCAGTTAGAAGAGATCGCGACTACGAAAGAACCAGACTTAACTGGTGCTGACTTAGACGCGCGTGTACGTACCATCGCTGGTTCTGCACGTTCTATGGGCTTGGAAGTGGAGCTATAAGACATGGCAAAGTTAACTAAACGTCAAAAAGCCATTGCTGCTGCTGTAGAAGCAAACAAAGTTTATACTTTGGAAGAAGCAGTACAAGTTCTTAACAGCCTTCCTGCAGCTAAATTCAAAGAATCTTTGGATGTATCTGTAAACCTAGGTGTTGACCCTCGTAAATCTGACCAGGTTGTTCGTGGCGCGACTACACTTCCTGCAGGTACAGGTAAAACTGTACGTGTAGCTGTGTTTGCTCAAGGCGCTGCTGCTGAAGCTGCTAAAGCTGAAGGCGCGGACGTAGTTGGTTTTGATGACCTGGCTGAAAGCATCCAAGCGGGTAACCTTGACTTTGACGTGGTAATTGCTGCTCCAGATGCAATGCGCGTTGTAGGTAAATTAGGTACAATCCTTGGTCCACGTGGCTTAATGCCAAACCCTAAAGTGGGTACGGTTACTCCTGACGTAGCAACTGCAGTTAAAAATGCAAAAGCTGGTCAAGCACGTTACCGTGTAGACAAAGCGGGTATCATCCACGCTGCGATCGGTCAAGTAGGTTTCACTGCTGAAGCTGTTCGTCAAAACGTTGAAGCTCTTGTAGCTGACCTGAAGAAAGCAAAACCTGCGACTTCTAAAGGTGTATACATCAAAAAGATCACTCTAAGCTCAACTATGGGTCCTGGTCTGACTGTTGATGTAAACAACGTTTCTAACTAAGTTTAACTTAGACAGAATTTTAAAGTCCTGAGTGAAATTTAAAGCACTGCTTTAAATTTCATGCAAGAGAGGGTATAAGCTTCACTCGAAGCATAGCTTCTCGTCTTGCGGATCGGCAAAGCGTTGCTTTGCTGATCGATCCTCAGGCGGACTTTGAATTGGTAAATGAGAATTTATCAGCGTCAAAGACCTCAGGCGAGGGGAGTTTTATGCTCTTCTCTTAAAATCCCAGCCTGCGTAGACGCGGTGGTGTGATTTATTCCTCCTCCGCGTGTGAGTTCAGTGATGAATTCACGAATTGGGAGTGTATCCCTTGTGGGTACATAAATCACCGTTAGGAGGTTTTACAATGGCTCTTCTTATCGAAGACAAAAAACAGATCGTAGCAGAAGTAAACGAAGTTGCTTCTCGCGCGTTCTCTGCTGTTGTTGCTGACTATCAAGGTTTAACCGTTGAGCAATTAACTGCTTTACGTGTTGAAGCGCGTAAGCTTGGTGTTACGACTCGTATCGTGCGTAATACTTTGGCTAAGCGTGCATTCGAAGGTACTCAATTCGATATCTTGAATGCAACTCTTGTTGGTCCAACAATCTTAGCTTTCTCGACTTCTGAAGACGACATGGGTGCAGCTGCACGCTTGTTCGAAGATTTCGCTAAAACAAACAAAGCATTTGAACTTAAAGCTGCTGCATTTGACGGCAAGGTTTATCAAGGTGCTGAAGTTAGCGTGATTGCAAATCTTCCGAACCAAGAAAAAGCGCTTACTATGCTTGCAAACGTTCTTCAAGCTCCTATTTCGAAATTGGGTCGCCTTATTACAGCACTCAAAGAGAAAAACGAGTCAGAAGCAGCTTAAGCTTAAATCAATTTACACACCATTCAATTTCCATTTGGAGTTATTCTCATGGCTTTAACTAACGAAGAAATTTTAAACGCAGTTGCTGAAAAAACTGTTCTTGAACTTGTTGAACTGATCTCTGCTTTCGAAGAGAAATTCAACGTATCTGCTGCTGCTGTTGCAGTTGCTGCTGCTCCAGGCGCTGGCGCTGCTGCTGCTGAAGAGCAAACTGAATTCAACGTTGAGTTGACTTCTTTCGGTGCAAACAAAGTTGCAGTAATTAAAGCAGTTCGTGAAGCGACTGGCCTTGGTCTTAAAGAAGCGAAAGACATGGTTGAAGGTGCTCCAGCAGTACTTAAAGAAGGCGTTTCTAAAGAAGAAGGCGAAGAGCTTAAGAAGAAACTTGAAGAAGCTGGTGCTACAGTTACACTTAAGTAATAGCTTAAGCGGAGTCGATTTTTTTATAATCGACTCCAAAAAATGGCTGATGGCTCTTGGGTCATCAGCCTTTTTGCGTTACAATAATCGGCTCGATTTTTGTTTGCATGATATAAATTTCATACAAATTAAAAATAAAGATAACAATCAAACGCTTACCAATATTTTTCAATGTTAAAAAATATTGTTAAGCGTTTTAATACCACTAAAAATTGCAGCATTTGTAAAGAGTGGTGGCCATATCGGCCTGCGTAATTCCTTCTGAGCCCGTTCTGCAGGCGGGCTTGGTTTACTTTCCGAGGACTCCAGATGGCATACTCATATACCGAAAAGAAACGGATCCGTAAGAATTTTGGTAAATTGCCCCAAGTCATGGAAGCACCGTACCTGTTGGCGATTCAAGTCGACTCGTACCGTACTTTCTTGCAAGATGGCAAATCTCCAAAAAACCGCGAAGATATCGGTCTCCAAGCCGCATTTCGTTCAGTTTTTCCTATAGAAAGTTATTCTGGCAATGCTGCTTTAGAATTTGTTGAGTATAGTCTTGGTAAACCAGAGTTTGATGTGCGCGAATGTATTCTTCGCGGCTCAACTTATGCGGCACCAATGCGCGTTAAAATTCGTTTGATCTTGAAAGATCGTGAAACGAAATCAATCAAAGACGTACGTGAACAAGAAGTCTATATGGGCGAAATGCCATTGATGACGGATAACGGTACTTTTGTGATCAACGGTACCGAGCGTGTAATCGTATCGCAATTACACCGTTCACCAGGCGTATTCTTTGACCATGACAAAGGTAAGACTCACTCAAGCGGTAAAGTGCTGTATTCAGCGCGTATTATTCCTTACCGTGGTTCATGGTTAGACTTTGAATTTGATGCCAAAGATTTAGTCTATGTACGTATCGACCGTCGTCGTAAATTACTGGCGACTGTGGTTCTGCGTGCCCTGAACTATAACAACGAACAGATTCTTGACCTGTTCTACGAAAAAGTTCCTGTTTACCTGGATATGGGTAGCTATCAGATCGACTTGATTCCAGAACGTCTGCGTGGCGAAATGGCACAATTCGATATCACTGATGCTGATGGTAAAGTCATTGTTGAACAAGGTAAGCGTATCAACGCACGTCATGTTCGTCAAATGGAAGCCTCTGGTCTGACCAAACTGTCAGTGCCGGATGAATACCTGTATGAGCGCATTACTGCCGAAGACATCGTGCTGAAAGATGGCGATGTGATTCCGGCCAACACACTGTTAAGCCATGAAGTGATGGTGAAGCTGGCTGAAGGCGGCGTGAAGCAGTTCAATATCCTGTTCACCAACGACATCGACTGCGGTTCATTCATTGCAGATACGCTACGTGCCGATACGACTACTGGTCGTGAAGAAGCACTGGTTGAAATCTACAAAGTGATGCGTCCAGGCGAGCCACCAACCAAAGAAGCAGCTGAGAACCTGTTTAACAACCTGTTCTTCTCTTCTGAGCGTTATGACCTGTCACCAGTCGGCCGTATGAAGTTCAACCGTCGTCTGGGTCGTCCTTATGAAGTCGGTACTGACCAGAAGTCGCGCGAAGTTGAAGGCATCCTGTCCAACGAAGACATCACGGATGTACTGAAAACATTGGTTGAAATCCGTAACGGTAAAGGTGAAGTCGACGATATCGACCACTTGGGTAACCGTCGTGTTCGTTCAGTGGGTGAAATGACTGAAAACCAATTCCGTGTCGGTCTGGTTCGTGTAGAGCGTGCGGTTAAAGAACGTCTATCACAAGCTGAAACTGATAACCTGTCTCCGCAAGATTTAATCAATGCGAAGCCAGTGGCTGCTGCAATCAAGGAATTCTTTGGTTCAAGCCAGTTATCTCAGTTCATGGACCAGAACAACCCATTGTCTGAAATCACCCACAAACGTCGTGTATCGGCGCTTGGTCCAGGTGGTTTGACCCGTGAACGTGCAGGCTTCGAAGTGCGTGACGTACACCAGACTCACTATGGTCGTGTATGTCCAATTGAAACGCCTGAAGGTCCAAACATTGGTTTGATCAACTCGCTATCTGTTTACGCGAAAGCCAACAGCTTCGGTTTCTTGGAAACGCCATACCGTAAAGTGGTTGATGGTCGTGTAACAGACGAAGTTGAATATCTGTCTGCGATTGAAGAAGTAGGGACTGTGATTGCACAGGCCGACTCGGTTGTAGATCAGGACGGTAACCTGACTGAAGAATTCGTTTCTGTACGTCACCACGGTGAATTCGTACGTATGTCACCTGAAAAAGTGACCCATATGGACGTATCTGCTCAGCAGGTGGTTTCTGTTGCAGCATCGCTGATTCCATTCCTTGAACACGATGACGCCAACCGTGCATTGATGGGTTCCAACATGCAACGTCAGGCCGTACCTACATTAATCGCGGACAAACCGCTGGTTGGTACCGGTATGGAAGCCAACGTGGCACGTGACTCAGGTGTGTGTGTGGTTGCAGGCCGTGGTGGTGTGATCGAGTTTGTTGATGCATCACGTATCGTAATTCGCGTCAATGAAGATGAAATGATCGCGGGTGAAGCAGGTGTAGATATCTACAACCTGATCAAATACACGCGTTCAAACCAGAACACCTGTATCAACCAGAACGTTGTGGTACGTTTAGGCGATAAAGTTGCACGTGGTGACATCCTGGCGGATGGTCCATCGACAGATGGCGGTGAACTGGCGCTGGGTCAAAACATGCGCGTGGCGTTCATGACCTGGAATGGTTACAACTATGAAGACTCGATCTTGCTTTCTGAGCGTGTGCTTCAAGAAGACCGTTTAACGTCGATTCACATTCAGGAACTGTCATGTGTTGCACGTGATACCAAACTGGGTGCTGAAGAAATCACGGCTGATATTCCAAACGTCGGTGAAGCTGCGCTGTCTAAACTGGACGAATCAGGTATTGTTTACATCGGTGCAGAAGTGACTGCCGGTGACATCCTGGTGGGTAAAGTAACACCAAAAGGTGAAACTCAGTTGACGCCTGAAGAAAAACTGCTTCGTGCCATCTTCGGTGAAAAAGCAGCGGACGTAAAAGACTCCTCTTTACGTGTTCCATCGGGCACCAAAGGTACAGTCATCGACGTTCAGGTCTTTACCCGTGATGGTCTGGAAAAAGACGAACGTGCACTGGCGATTGAGAAAGCGCAGCTTGATGCATACCGTAAAGACTTGAAAGAAGAATACAAAATCTTCGAAGAAGCAGCACGTGAACGTATTGTTCGTCTGTTAAAAGGTCAGGAATCGAATGGCGGTGGCGGCACTAAACGTGGCGACAAACTGTCTGAAGATATGCTGTCTGGTCTTGAACTGGTTGATCTGCTTGAAATCCAGCCAAGTGACGAAGCGATTGCGGAACGTTTAACGCAAATTCAAACCTTCCTGAAAGAGAAGAGCTTTGAAATTGACGAGAAATTCGCTGAGAAGAAACGCAAACTGTCTACAGGTGACGAACTGACCACTGGCGTACTGAAAGTGGTTAAAGTTTACCTTGCAGTGAAACGTCGTATCCAGCCGGGTGATAAGATGGCGGGTCGTCACGGTAACAAGGGTGTTGTATCCAACATTCTGCCGGTTGAAGACATGCCACACGATGCCAACGGTGTGCCGGTAGACGTGGTACTGAACCCGCTGGGTGTACCATCGCGTATGAACGTGGGTCAGATTCTGGAAACGCACTTGGGTATGGCAGCCAAAGGTCTGGGTGATCAGATCGACAAGATGCTGAAAGAACAGCGCACCATTCTTGAACTGCGTGAATTCTTGGACAAGATTTACAACAAGGTGGGCGGCGAGCAAGAAGATCTTGACAGCCTGACGGATGATGAAATCTTGGCGCTTTCTGGCAACCTGCGTGCCGGTGTTCCATTGGCAACACCTGTATTTGACGGTGCTGAAGAAGGTCAGATCAAAGACTTGCTTGAACTTGCGGGTCTGTCACGTACCGGTCAAACCGTATTGTATGATGGCCGTACGGGTGAGCGTTTCGACCGTCCAGTTACTGTCGGTTACATGTACATGCTGAAACTGAACCACTTGGTTGATGACAAGATGCATGCGCGTTCAACTGGTTCTTACTCATTAGTAACACAGCAGCCGCTGGGTGGTAAGGCACAATTCGGTGGTCAGCGTTTCGGTGAGATGGAAGTCTGGGCACTGGAAGCATACGGTGCAGCTTATACGCTTCAAGAAATGCTCACTGTGAAGTCGGATGACGTTGAAGGCCGTACCCGCATCTATAAGAACATTGTAGATGGTAACCATTATATGGATCCGGGTATGCCTGAATCGTTCAACGTATTGACCAAAGAGATCCGTTCTTTAGGTATCAACATTGAACTGAAAAATGGTGACTAAGAATCTCCATTAAATCTCCCTAAATCCCTCTTTGTAAAAGAGGGACTTTTCCCCCTTTGAAAAAGGGGGATTAAGGGGGATTAAAATTCAGTTAAAAAACAATATTTGTGACCCAGTCGGAAAGTGAAAATCTTACCGGCACACGGAGAAAAAAATTGAAAGACTTGCTCGATATCATGCGCAAAAAGACGGACTCAGACGGTCATGCTCCTGTAGAGTTTGACCGCATCCGTATTGGTCTTGCGTCACCAGAAATGATTAAGTCGTGGTCTCATGGTGAAGTTAAAAAGCCTGAAACCATTAACTACCGTACCTTCAAACCAGAACGTGACGGTTTGTTCTGTGCCAAAATCTTTGGTCCAGTCAAAGATTACGAATGCTTGTGTGGTAAATACAAGCGTATGAAATACAAAGGCGTCATCTGTGAAAAATGTGGCGTTGAAGTAACAACTGCAAAAGTTCGTCGTGAACGTATGGGTCACATTGAGCTTGCTTCTCCAGTAGCACACATCTGGTTCTTAAAATCACTGCCGAGCCGTATCGGTCTGTTATTAGACATGACCTTACGTGATATCGAACGTGTTCTGTATTTCGAATCTTATGTAGTGACTGACCCAGGTATGACTCCATTTGAGAAATACCAGCTTCTGAACGATGAAGAATACTTCAATGCGTTGGAAGAGCACGGTGATGAATTCACAGCGAAAATGGGTGCAGAAGCAGTTCAGGACCTGTTAAAAGACATCGATCTTGAAAACGAAATCTCACGCCTGCGTGAAGAAATTCCACAAACAACCTCTGAGACGAAACTGAAAAAAGCGTCTAAGCGTTTGAAATTGATGGAAGCGTTCAAAGAGTCGAACAACAAGCCAGAATGGATGGTGATGAATGTACTGCCAGTACTTCCGCCAGACCTTCGTCCGCTGGTTCCGCTTGAAGGTGGCCGTTTCGCAACGTCTGACCTGAACGACCTTTACCGTCGTGTGATTAACCGTAACAACCGTTTGAAGCGTCTTCTTGACCTTGCAGCGCCAGACATCATCGTACGTAACGAAAAACGTATGTTACAAGAGTCTGTAGATGCATTGCTTGATAACGGTCGTCGTGGTCGTGCAATTACCGGTTCGAACAAACGTCCGCTGAAATCTTTGGCCGATATGATCAAAGGTAAGCAAGGTCGTTTCCGTCAGAACTTGTTGGGTAAACGTGTTGACTATTCAGGCCGTTCGGTGATTACCGTAGGTCCTACTTTACGTTTGCACCAATGTGGTCTTCCGAAGAAAATGGCGCTGGAACTGTTCAAGCCGTTCATCTTTGCGAAACTGCAAGCCTCTGGTCAAGCCACTACCATTAAAGCTGCGAAGAAAATGGTTGAGCGCGAGACGCCAGAAGTTTGGGATGTTCTTGCATCTGTGATCCGTCAGCATCCAGTGATGTTGAACCGTGCGCCAACCCTTCACCGTTTGGGTCTGCAAGCGTTTGAACCGATCCTGATTGAAGGTAAAGCGATCCGTCTGCACCCGCTCGTTTGTGCTGCGTTTAACGCCGACTTCGACGGTGACCAGATGGCGGTACACGTACCATTAACACTTGAAGCGCAATTAGAAGCGCGTGCGTTAATGATGTCGACCAACAACATTCTGTCTCCAGCCAACGGTGAGCCAATCATCGTACCGTCTCAGGACGTGGTCTTGGGTCTTTACTACATCACCCGTGATGCGGTAAATGCCAAAGGTGAAGGCATGGTGTTCGCGGATACGCATGAAGTTAACCGTGCCCTTGCAACCGGTCAGGTTGATTTGCATGCTCGCGTAAAAGCGCGTGTATACCAAACTGTCATCAATGACAACGGTGAGCGTGAGCAACAAACTATTGTTGTAGACACCACACCAGGTCGCTGCCTGCTTTGGGAAGTTGTGCCAGAAGGTTTAAGCTTCGAGCAAATTAACGTTGAGATGACCAAGAAAAACATCTCCAAGTTAATCAACTCTTGCTATCGTAAACTGGGTCTGAAAGACACGGTCATCTTTGCTGACCAATTAATGTACTTGGGCTTCCGTCAAGCGACGCGTTCAGGTGTATCGGTTGGTATGGAAGATATGGTTATTCCACCAAGCAAACAGGCGATCATTGACAAGGCAGAAGCTGAAGTTCGTGAAATCGAACAACAGTTCGAACAAGGTTTCGTAACGGCCGGTGAACGTTATAACAAAGTCGTCGATATCTGGGCACGTACCAATGACCAGGTAGCGAAAGCGATGATGGACAACTTGTCTTTCACCACTGTGAAAAACAAACAGGGTGAAGACGAGAAGCAGAAATCATTCAACTCGATCTACATGATGTCGGATTCTGGTGCCCGTGGTTCGGCAGCTCAGATTCGTCAGCTTGCAGGTATGCGTGGTCTGATGGCGAAGCCGGATGGCTCGATCATTGAAACGCCAATTAAGGCGAACTTCCGTGAAGGTTTGACCGTACTTCAGTACTTCATTTCAACGCACGGTGCGCGTAAAGGTTTGGCCGATACTGCACTGAAAACTGCGAACTCGGGTTACCTGACGCGTCGTCTGGTTGACGTTGCGCAAGACTTGGTGATCACTGAGCCAGATTGTGGCACCATGGCTGGTCTGGTGATGACACCATTTATTCAGGGCGGTGACGTGATCGAGAACCTAGGTACGCGAGTACTGGGTCGTGTGGTTGCTGAAGACGTGAAGAAAGCCGGTTCAGATGAAGTGATCCTGCCACGTAACACCTTAATTGACGAAAAACTTGCCAACTTCCTGGAAGAGCAAGGTGTCGACGAAGTGAAAGTACGTTCAGTAGTATCATGTGAATCGACCTTCGGTGTGTGTGCGAAATGTTATGGTCGTGACCTTGCACGCGGTCACTTGGTGAACCCAGGTGAATCTGTGGGTGTTATGGCGGCACAATCAATTGGTGAGCCAGGTACACAGTTAACCATGCGTACCTTCCACGTGGGTGGTGCGGCAAGCCGAACTTCGGCTGCCAACAGTGTTCAAGTACGAAACAAAGGTACCGTACGTTTCCACAACGTGAAAACTGTACAACATGCCAAAGGTCACCTGGTATCGACCTCTCGTTCAGGTGAAATTGGTATTGCAGATGACTTAGGTCGTGAGCGCGAGCGCTATAAACTGCCTTACGGTGCGTCAATCTTGCTGAAAGATGGCGAAGCGGTAGAAGCAGGTGGTATCGTGGCGACTTGGGATCCGCATACCCATCCACTGGTAACTGAAGTTGCAGGTAAAGTACGTTTCAGCCAGATCGCTGATGGTGTCACTGTAACCTCGAAAACGGATGATGCAACCGGTATGACCACAATCGAAATCTTGCCAGTGACTTCACGTCCTGCGTCAGGTAAAGATTTACGTCCTGCTGTTGTGTTAGACACCGTGGACGGTGGTGAACAGTTCTACTTCCTGCCACAAAACACTATTCTTTCGGTTCGCGATGGCGAAACCATTGGTGTCGGTGACGTTATTGGTCGTGTACCACAAGAATCTTCACGTACCCGTGATATTACCGGTGGTCTGCCGCGTGTTGCTGACTTGTTCGAAGCACGTAAACCAAAAGAGCATGCGATTTTGGCAGAAGTGTCAGGTATCGTGAGCTTCGGTAAAGAGACCAAAGGTAAGAACCGTCTGGTGATTACCCCGGATGATGGTTCAGAGATCTACGAAGAGCTGATTCCGAAATGGCGTACTATTAACGTGTTCGAAGGTGAGCATGTGAACCGTGGTGAAACCATTTCTGATGGTCCACAAAACCCGCATGATATCTTACGTCTGAAAGGTGAAGTGGCGTTGACCAACTACATCGTGAACGAAGTTCAGGACGTTTACCGTCTGCAAGGTGTAAAAATCAACGACAAGCATATTGAAGTCATCGTACGTCAAATGCTGCGTAAAGTTGAAATCACTGACGGTGGTGATACCAGCTTCATCAAAGGCGAACAGGTGGATTACATCCGCGTGGTTCAAGAAAACCAGGCTGTACTTGCACAGAACAAGTTCCCAGCGAAGTTTGATCGCCAGTTGATGGGTATTACCAAAGCATCGCTGTCGACGGATTCGTTCATCTCTGCTGCATCGTTCCAGGAAACCACACGTGTGTTAACTGAAGCGGCTGTAACCGGTAAAGAAGATGATCTACGTGGTCTGAAAGAAAACGTCGTTGTTGGTCGTCTGATCCCAGCGGGTACAGGTTTGGCTTACCACTTAGAGCGTCGTCGTCAGGAAGCAGAAGCTGCAGAATTTGAACTGCAAAATGACTTCTCTGATGTAGACCAAGCATTAAGTCAGGCATTTAACCAGGAATTCTAAGCTGGTGAAATGACAACCAAGAGACGCCTTCGGGCGTCTTTTTTTATGCCTGAAAAAAGGGTATCGCGCTGTACTTTGGCGTTAGATGGGCCGGGTTGCTGCTGCAAAGCGGGTGTTTTTACATAAATCCTCTATTGGTTACCAAGTTGGTAACATATTGCTCAGATTCGACCCATCAATATCGAATAAGCTAAAGCTATGACCAAAACAGGGGAAGAGCGATCATGAAAAAAGTTATCGGTGTTATGGCAGCCGCCACCTTATCTACCTTTATGCTGGCCGGCTGTGAAAGTATGTCTCCAAATGAACAGCGTATTGGTGCAGCGGCCTTAGGTGGTGCAATTGGTGGTGGTGTCGGTGGTAATGTCGGCGGTACTGCAGGTGCAGCCATTGGTGGTGGTGCCGGTGCAGCAGTGGGTAGTAAAACCCAGGATGGTTCAAACCGTAACGCGACCTATAGTGGTGTCGGCGGTGCAATTGGTTCTGCGGTAGGTAAAAGCATCTTCGGTGGTAGTACTGGTGCAGCGATTGGTGGTGCGATTGGTGGCGGTGCAGGTGCCGCGATTGAGCAGAACCGCTAAGTCTGGTTTAGACGATCTCACATAAAAAAAGCGCTTAAAGATAAGCGCTTTTTTATTTAGCCGGCAGCATGCGGCTTTTTGCGGCGGATGTATACCGTCTTTTCTACCTCCGCAATACGTACGCCGGCTTCATCAAAAATATTCAGGCGGTAGTTACGATATACCGGTGCATAATTCTCGGCCAGTTCCCGAATGGTAGCGACCTCCATGGCATTGAGGCGGATATCGGCATAGACCATACTGCGACCGGGCGCTAGAAAGCGGATGGTCGCGGCCTTATCCCAGACAATATATTTTGAGCCAAGATGATGCATCAACAGCAGCATATAAAACGGATCGACCATGGCATACAGGCTACCGCCAAAATGCACCCCAACAATATTCTGGTTTTTACGCGTCAGTGGCATTTTGACACGAATGTGGTAATTGGCCAGATCCATTTTCTCGACCGCAATACCGGCGCCGCGATAGGGGGCATAGCGATTGATCAGGAATTTGGACAGGGTCGGAATTGTCTGTAGTTTTTTTAAAAGGCTCATAAGGGTCAATTATTTTTATTGCACTGATCTGCATACTAGAACAGAAACCGGCAGGTGGCATTGATTTGATTGACTGCGCTTGCCAATAAACAGCCAATACAAGAAATCACCCATAAACAGAACAGGATGTCATCATGCACGCTCATACGCAGTGGATTCATACCTCAGACCAGCAGCGCCTGTATGTCAAAAGCTGGGGCAAGCCGGACAATCCGGCGCTGGTACTGGTTCATGGTTATCCCGACAATCAGGAAGTCTGGGAAGCTGTTATTGCCCAGCTGATTCAGGATTTTTATATTGTGACCTATGATGTGCGTGGGGCCGGTCAGTCTTCCATTCCGAAGCATATTCGTGATTATCGGCTGGCACGCCTGTCTGAAGATTTACTGACTGTGGTGGATGCAGTGCTGCCCAACCGGCCATTTCATCTGGCTGCGCATGATTGGGGTTCAATTCAGTCCTGGGAGTCGGTGACCGATGCCCGGTTTCGCCAGCGGATTCTTTCTTACAGCAGCATTTCCGGGCCTTGTCTGGACCATGCTGCATTCTGGATGCGTGCGCAGTTACAGCAGGGTAAGGCCAAATTCTTAAAACAGCTGGGCAAGTCCTGGTATATCGCTGTGTTTCAATTGCCCTTACTGGCACCGACGGTGTGGCAATACATGAGTGCAGAGCGCTGGGGCAAAATGCTACAGCAGCTGGAGCAAAGCTCGGGTCTGGCCTTAAACCCGAATATCCAGCAGGATGGTCAATATGGCGTCAATCTGTATCGGGCCAATTTTATCCCGCGTTTGCTCAAACCACGTCAGCGTGTGGCGATTTGTCCGGTACAGGCCGTGGTACTGACCGAAGACCGCTTTGTCAGTCCGGAGCTGATTGATGAAGTGCCGAACTGGGCAGCAGACTTCCAGCGAGTGGAGATTGCGGCCAATCACTGGGCAATTTTAAGCCAGCCGGAGCGGATTGCTCAACATCTTCGGGATTTTGCATTTTCAAAATCAGGCAGTTAATTTGACTGTTACTGGCAAGGTCAAGACAAATATCGGACAGCGCAACAACAGCAGCTAAATAGCGATCAATCTCTGATAAAATAGCGTTTTTTCTCGATCCGTCTTTTCTTATGTTTGCAATTCTTGCCGCCATCGCAGTCATGTTCGGGCTGTCGTTGGCACGTGTTCCTGTTGTTTTTGCACTGGTCATTGGTGCCGTTACGGGTGGTTTGCTGGCTGGTTTGGGCCTGCAAGGTACTTTAGAGGCGTTTAATAATGGCCTGGGCGGTGGTGCTAAAATTGCTTTGGCCTACGGTATTTTAGGTGCTTTTGCACTGGCTCTGGCGCGTTCAGGTTTACCTGATTTATTGGCCTATAAAATGATTCGCACCTTAAAGGGTGAGGCCGATCTGAAAGCGCAAAACCGGGTCAAATACTTTATTTTCCTGGTGGTGGCCATTGCCGCGGTATTCTCCCAGAACGTGATTCCGGTACATATTGCCTTTATTCCGGTATTGATTCCGCCATTGTTGATGGTATTTAACCACCTGAAACTGGACCGTCGTCTGGTGGCCTGTTTATTGACCTTTGGTCTGGTGGCCACCTATATGCTGGTGCCGGTCGGATTTGGCGCCATCTTCCTGAATGATATTCTGGGCCATAATATTAATACCTTTGGCAAGCCGTATGGATTTGAGATCAGCTATGACCAGATTCCAACAGCGATGGCCATTCCGGTATTCGGGATGTTTGTCGGTTTGCTGATCGCGGTGTTTTTCTCATACCGTAAGCCACGTGAATATAAAGACGTGCATATTGAAGAGCAGCAAAGCATTTCGGCTGAAATGGGTGTGGCACAAAAATCAGGTCAACCTGAAGTGGCGACGTTCACCATCTGGATGGCAGTCATTGCGATTCTGGTAACCCTTGGCGTGCAGCTGTATTCAGATTCGATGATTCTGGCCGGTCTGGTTGGTGTAGCGATTCTGAGCTGTGCCGGGATCTTTAAGTGGAAAGAAGCGGACGATGTTATTATTACCGGTATGCGGATGATGGCACTGGTTGGCTTTATTATGATTGCTGCGCAAGGTTTTGCTGCCGTGATTGAGGCAACAGGACAGGTTTCTGCGCTGGTTGAAGCGTCGGTTGACTGGATTGGTAATAGCCAGGCACTTGCAGCCTTTTTAATGTTGTTGATTGGTTTGCTGATTACTCTGGGTATCGGTTCATCATTCTCTACCATTCCGATTCTGGCGATTATTTATGTACCGCTCTGTATTCAATTTGGTTTTAGTCCTGCAGCAACTATTGCGATCATTGGGACTGCGGCTGCACTGGGCGATGCCGGTTCACCTGCTTCGGATTCGACCTTGGGGCCAACCTCAGGCCTGAATATGGATGGTCAGCATGACCATATGAAAGACAGTGTAGTGCCGACCTTTATTCACTTTAATATCCCGCTGATGATTTTTGGCTGGATTGCCGCCATGGTGCTTTAACCTGAAATATCCCGGGAATAAAATCCCGGGATTTTTTTGAATCATAGATGTATTTATAATCATTCTGATAATCTAATAATAGATGTATTTAAAATATATATTATAGAGCGTTTAAAATAAACCTGAGTATTTTAATCTGAATATTATTATTTAATCTTGATAAAGCAGGTTGGTATTTAAAACCAAGTTGTGTGGTTGGTTAAAATAAATTAGTTTAATAATCAATAGTTTGAAAATAATATAAAATTATTATATCGGATAAGTATTGCATATTAATTTCTAACGTGTTTATTATTAATTAATGTTTAATTTTTGAATAAATAATCTTCCAGTGGGGTATTAAAATGTTAAAGCAAATTACACTCGTTGCATTAATGGGTCTTTCTGCTTCTGCGATGGCAGGCCAATGGCAAGTCAAGCTGGGCGGTTCGGTTGTAGCACCTACAGGCGATTATAATCTCGGCGGCGCAACAGTTGAGGCAGATCATGAATATGCATTTACCCCGTCAGTTGAATATTTCTTTAATGACAATATTTCGACAGAACTGCTTTTAGCTGCACCAATTAACCATGATGTTCAGTTAGCGGGTACAGATGTGGTACGTATTAAACATTTACCACCAACGCTGACGGCAAAATACCATTTTAAAAACAATACCGGTTTTACACCGTACATTGGTGTCGGTGGTACCGCATTTGTGGCTTGGGATGAGCGTACCAAAGGTCTGGGTGATACCGATGTGAAAGTAAAAGAAGATTTTGGTTTTGCCGGCCAGATTGGTTTTAACTTCCAGCCAGCAGATGCCAAAAACTGGGGCGTATTCTTTGATGCACGTTATGCGCAACTTAGCCCTGAAGTTACTTTAAGTGGTGATGTGGCAGCCCAATTCGATTTAGATATCGATCCAATGGTGTACACCATCGGTTATAGCTACAAATTCTAATTATAAAAAAAGTACCAATAATAAAATTCAGCGTAGCCCCATCCTGGTGATGGGGCCTTTTTATTGCAAAATGATAACAATAGAACAAAATCAGAATATTGAGTTAAGTATTCGTTTTCATTTAATTTGTAGTGAATGAAATGAAAAAGAAATGAAAAAGTGAGAAGATCAAATATGAATAGAAATACAACCTTTGCCTTGGTCTTCGCCAGTTTGATCAGCCTGCCTGCCGCTGCAGCCAGCTTTAATTGTGAACGTGCTCAAACCCCAACCGAACATGCCATTTGTGAACATCGTAATGTTAATGATGCCGATGTGAAGATGGCCACCACCTATAAAATTATTAACCGTCTGGTACCGATGGGGACACGTTCGGCTATACGGGATGAACAGGTGCGCTGGCTGGCCCTGCGTGACCGCTGTGGCCAGTCGGTTGAATGTCTGACCCAGGTTTACCAGATGCGTCAGCAAAAGCTGGAGCAGTATATGCAGCGGGTCTATCAGCAGGGCCCATTTTAATATTTTTTTGTTTTCCTATTGAAAAATCGTCGCCTCACTCCAATTCATAAGGCATTCCAATACAACAATGCTGTCAATTTAAGGAGTGATGAATGAGCGAACAAAGCGCACAAAAACACAGTTTCCAGGCTGAAGTGGCTCAGCTTTTACATTTGGTGACGCATTCTCTTTATTCCAACCCTGAAATTTTTCTGCGTGAACTGATTTCTAACGCCTCTGATGCCTGCGATAAATTGCGTTTTGAAGGCATCAACCATCCTGAATATTATGAAAATGATCCGGACCTGCGCGTGCGTGTGCGTCTGGATGCAGAGAACAATACCCTGACCATTTCCGATAACGGTATTGGTTTAAGTCAGCAGGAAGCGATTGATAACCTGGGGACCATTGCCAAATCCGGCACCAAAGACTTTATGTCCAAGCTGACCGGTGATCAAAAAGCCGATGCCCAGCTGATTGGCCAGTTTGGGGTGGGTTTCTACTCTGGCTTTATTGTGGCCGATAAAATTACCGTAGAATCACGCCGTGCCGGTCTGGACGCATCGGAAGGTGTACGCTGGATCAGCGGTGGCACCGGTGAATTTGAAGTCGAGCAAATCAACAAGGAAGGTCGTGGCACCGACATCATCCTGCATTTACGTGAAGATGCGTTGGACTATCTGCAAAGCTATAAAGTGAAGCAGATTATCAATAAATATTCTGATCACATCAGCCTGCCCATTCAAATGCAAAAAGAAGTCTGGCAGGAAGAGGAAGTAGCGGAAGGTGAACAGCCAAAAGGCGGCCAGTATGTGAAAACTGATGAATGGGAAGCGATTAACTCGGCCAGTGCTTTATGGACCCGCAGTAAAAACGAGATTAGCGAAGAACAGTATATCGAGTTTTATAAAAACCTGAGCCATGATTTTGAAGCGCCGCTGGCCTGGTCGCATAACCGTGTCGAAGGCAGCACCGAATATACCCAGTTGCTGTATATTCCACCAAAAGCACCACATGATATTTTTACTCGTGAAGCCAAAGCTGGCATCAAGCTGTATGTCAAACGCGTGTTTATTATGGATGATGCTGACAACCTGATTCCAAACTATTTGCGCTTTGTACAGGGTGTGGTGGATAGCGCCGATTTACCGCTGAACGTCAGCCGTGAACTGCTACAGGAAAGCCGCGATGTGAAAACCATACGTGAAGGTAACGCACGTCGTGTGCTGACCATGCTGGATGGTCTGGCCAAATCTGAAGATGAAAAAGACCAGAACAACTTCAAGACTTTCTATCGTGAATTTGGTTCGGTCTTAAAAGAAGGCCTGGGCGAAGACTTTGGTAACCGTGAGCGTATCCTGAAATTATTACGCTATGCGACCTCCACCCAGGATGAGGTCAGCACCTCACTGGCAGATTACAAAGCGCGGATGCAGGACGGCCAGAAAGCCATTTACTATGTAACCGCAGATAGCCTGACCGCGGCCAAGAACTCGCCGCAGCTGGAGCTGTTCAAGAAAAAAGGCATTGAAGTCCTGCTGATGACTGAACGTGTTGATGAATGGGCCATGAACTTCGTACATGAGTTTGATGGTACACCGCTGCAAAACGTGTCTAAAGGTGCGGTCGATTTGGGCGATCTGCAAGATGCTGAAGAGAAGAAGGCACTGGAACAGGCGGCAGAGCAGTTTAAGCCAGTGGTGGAGCAGCTGTCTGAATCGCTGAAAGATAAAACCAAAGAAGTGCGCGTGACCACACGATTGGTTGATTCTCCGGCCTGTCTGGTTACGGCTGACGGGGAATTGTCGCCACAGCTGATCCGGATGCTGAAAGATGCCGGTCAGCCGGTGCCAGAAATGAAACCGATTCTGGAAATTAACCCGCAGCATCCACTGGTGCAAAAACTGCAAGGTTCGGCTCAGTTTGATGATCTGGCCAATGTGATTTTTGATCAGGCCCTGATTGCAGAAGGGGGACTGCCAGAAAATCCGGCAGAGTACCTGAAACGCATCAACAGTCTGCTCTTAAAATAAGCCTATTAAAAAAACCTCCTGCGGGAGGTTTTTTAATGCACGATTATATTGTTGACGGCTTTAGAACAGGGCTTCTAAACGCAGCAAGACACTCGGGAAATGGCTGCGGTCTTCACGGTCATCATTATAGTAATTCAGGTCGCCCTGCACAAAAAACCATTCACGCAAGAACGGCTGACGCCAGGACACAAATGGTCCCCAGCTGTTCAGGCGTAAATCATCATTATGATAATAACCGCCGGTGTAGAGCCCGTAGTTAAAACGGTTGCCGTGGAAGAACTGGTGCTGTCTAAAGCTGTAGTTGTCCCATCTGAGGTCATCATCCTGTTCATCGGCATAGGTCAGGCTAAACTGGTTGCTTAAAAACGGATGATCGGGCCGGGCATGAATAAGTTCCAGGTTGGTTCTTAAATAGTTTTCACTGTCGAGGCCGTAACGGTAAATCTGCTCGGCATGAAAGGAAAAGTCATTGACCAGTTCCCAGTCCTTGGCAATTTTTAAACGGGCATAAATATCATCACCGGAACGCACCCCGAGGTCGGCATCAGTTTCAAAGGGTAAGCGTTCAGTGAAGTCAGACCAGCGTAAGGCCAGGGAGCTGTTGTCTTCACGCGCCCGTCGACCATCCAGGGTTTTGTCCGGGCTGTTGCTGGGGTTTTCATTGGTAATGGCAACACTGTTTTGCAGTTCGTTATCCAGTGAGTCATCACCAAAGACCAGACTTAATTTGCGTTCCAGCGTCGGCAGTTTAATCCGGCCACGTACCCGCGGTTTAATATCGTAGTCATCATATTTGTTCCAGCGACTGTCGACCAGAATACGCAAGGTCGCAGAGGCCGGTTCCTCCGGGCTAGTTTCTCCAAACCAGTTATCAATTTTATGTGCGGTATTGTCTGCCCAGTGGCGAATCTGTTTCTGGCGCCGGTCTACCCAGCTTTGTTCTTCGGTTTCATGCGTGGGCGGCACAGTCGGTTCATTCGACTGTTCCGGCAAAATGGTCGGGGTGGCATCAATCAGCCGCGGCAGGGTATAGAAAAAACCATTACCCGCCTCAGTTTCGGGCACCAGTGGCACCTCATAACCTGGTGGTGCGGTCTGCGGTTCTGTCTCCAGGTTGGTATTGTTGTCTGCAACCGTATATCCACTGCCTAACAGGCAAAATAATAATAATGATGGCGCTATAAAATGTACTTTTCTTGGCATTATTTACTGATCTTTAAGCTCTTTTTGCTAGTGTTGAAAATCTTCAGGCGAAAAGCAAGATGCAGCTACAAAAACATAAACATTAACTGGCGGTGAGCCGTTGAATGGCCTGAACCAGACGTAAAGGGTCGACCGGCGCAGGCAGGTGATTCAAGACTTTTTGAATGATTTGCCAGCTCACGCCCTGCTGACGATCGAGCAGAATATAGGGATAGGCCGGTTCGGTACGCGCCAGTTGTAAACGCTGCTGGCCATGAATCAGGCGAATTTTTTGTCGCTCTTTTAATAAAATCAGCGGGGTGGCCAGCGTGGCTGCTGTTTCCTCAAACTGGATAAATTTCTGGGTATGAATCAGGTGCAGCGGAATAAACGGATAATAATCTTCTTTGTGCCAGATCATCTGCTCGGCATGTTGATAGCACTGAAACAGACTGTCCAGCGCAAACAGCTGGCTTTCCAGTACAGCGCTGTCTATTTCACGAATTGCGGCAATTTCATGTTCATGCTGCTGGCTAAAGGCGTGGGCAAAACGGGTGGCTTGCATGGCATCCAAGGCGCCAAACAAGACCAGATATTTAATAAAACGACCTTGGGCATTGATCTGCTCGGCCACATAACCGGGGCGCTTGAGCAGAGCTGCTTGCTCTGCATCATGAACCAGCACATCGGCATACTGCATCACTTCAGGCCGGGCTGGTAAAAATACCCGGCACAGTTTTTCCGCCGGCAGATGGTCCAGGGGTAATTCGGAAATCGGGCAGCTGAGCTGATTGAGCAGCAGATGACGGGCGCTAGACTCTGCTTCGGGTACGGAATCTGCTTGCTGTTCAGGCTGAACAGGTGCGGCTTTGGTAGGCTTGAACTGCTGAGCTGCTGCTTCAGGTTCTATCGCTACAGATGAACGTGCTGCGACGGTATGCTGAAAGGCCTGCGTTGCGGCATAGTTTTGCTGGTTAAGTAATTCCAGATCGGTGTGCAGACTGCGATACTGATGCTGCTGTTGCAACATCCAGCGATAGACCTGTTCCAGATTGCCCCAGTCACTGAGCAGGGCAGTACGTGCGGGTGCCGGAATCAGCCAGATTTGCCAGCCGGAGGCGGGCTGATACAAGATGGCCCAACCTGAATCGGGCTGGGCATATAAGGCCTGTTCTAGCGCCTCGACCTGCTGAAACACGCCCCGAAAAGAACGTGCATAAATGGTGTCACGCGCAAATTCTTCGGCAGAACGTTCCGGCTGCACCTGTGTCTTATAGGCCAGAATCTGCTTTTTAAACAGAGGCTGGTCGCATTCAACAAAAATACTTTTAATCCGGCTTTTGGCCTTGGCGGTTTCATACAGACTCAAGGAACGGCGCTCCAGCGCGCCCGTTAGGTCGTGCAGTTCTTTAATCAGCCGGGATTTTTCTAAAGTATTCATGGTGGAAACTTAAACCAGTTGTTGTGCTTTTTCCAGATAACTGGCCAGGACAATATTCAGGGCCAGTTCAACCAATTTGTATTCGGCAGAATGCGGCTGTGAATAATGTTCCGCCAGCGCCACCAGATTTTCTACATTAATCTCTTGTGGAGAAATTTTTCTCTGAATCAGGGCTTGAAGTTCGTGCATTGCTCTCTCATCAACCTGGACTTAAATAATTGTTTTGGATCACTTTGATTATAGGTATTTCACTAAAAATTACATGAAAAAAAATGTCAGCTTTTGTGGATTTTTAGGCATTTATGACAGAAATTGGGATTTCAATATAAGAAATATTAAAAAATTTTTTAGATAAATTTCAGTTAAATCAGAGAATAAACAGATCATGCTGCCGAATTGACAAAAAATGTCAGTCTCAAATTGTCCGGTCGGATCAGGTGCAAGGCACAGAATGGCCCCAAACTGCAATAAAAAAAGCAGACCTGAGGTCTGCTTGTATTTAAAGAAGTGCTTAAGCTTCTTTGTTCTGTTCAGCGCTTGCAGGCTGATCATTGCTCACGGTTTCAGTGTGGGCTTTTTCAGTCGGGAAGCTTGGTACATAAACCATTTCTGCTGATACATTGGCTGCATACAGGGTGACCATAAACAGGCCAAGCGCTTTTAAAACGTTCATCAATCTTACCTTCACAAAAAAAGGATGACTTGGGAGAAAAGTCATCGTGGGAGAGTGTATTCAAACAACGGCTATGATAGCGCGTTGTGATTGAGAGAAAATGATCATATCGGCAAGTTTAAGACTTTTTGTTAAAAAATAACATTTAAAAACAATAAATTAGAATAATTGCTCTAATCATTTAGCTACAAGATTTAAATTAATGATGATTTTTACAAGAACGAGATCATCCTGTTTTAAGATGAAAAAATCTCCAGATTTTTTGCCCCATCCACGCGTCATCTCTGTACAAATCCCTTGATCTGTATAGAGATGTAAGTTTTTGACGCGGTATGGTTAAGCGCTCTTTTATTGTCTATTTTTTATTCTAAGATGAACGTTTATACCAACACTGAGGGATCAATCATGGCGATTGCAAAAGTAGTAGAAGTGAATGCCAGCAGTAATAAAAGTTTTGAAGATGCCATTCAAAGCGGCATTGCCAAAGTCGGTGAAACAGTCAAAAACCTGCAGGGTGCCTGGATTAATGAACAGAAAGTGGTGATTAAGGACAATAAGATTACCGAGTATCGGGTTAATTTAAAAATCAGTTTCCTGGTGGAATAAAGTACATAGAAAAAAATCCCCGTAAGGGGATTTTTTATGGCAGCGATGCTTAAGGATGTAACTACTTATTGTTCCGGTACATCGCACTGGTCATCCTGACATTGCGCGCCGTTGTCTGCAGGTGTTTCCAAAGCTTTTTTCAGCACCTGTTCAAACACTTCCCGTGGCTGGGCACCGGCTAAAGCAACGCGCTGGTCAAATACAAAAAAGGGTACGCCCGTCACTTTAAGCTGATCACGTGCTACATCCTGATCAAATTTCACAAAATCGGCATAGGCATCGGAATCGAGCACATCATCGACTTCCACCGGGTTTAAACCGATACGTGCAGCGACATCTTCCAGCGTTTCGCGTTCGCCAATGGCCAGACCTTGGGTCATATAGCTGTAGAAAAAAGCCTCTTTGGCTTCATTGCCCAAGCCTTTGCTTTGCGCCAGATGAATCAGACGGTGGGCATTCAAGGTATTGCCGGAATTGGCCTGTTCCCAGTTAAACTGGATGCCTTCTTCAGCAGCCATGCTGGCAATATTGCGCTGCATGTCTTCTACTTCTGCCAAGGTACGGCCATATTTTTGTGCCAGACGTTCAGAGTTGGAAATTTCCTGACGTTCCGGTGCCTCCGGGTCAAGCTGGAAGCTGTGCCAGTGCACCTCAAGTTCTACGCCGACCTGTGCTGCCGCGGCTTCAAGACGTTTTTTGCCGATATAACAGAAAGGGCAGACCACATCGGACCAGATATCTACACGCATGAATATTCTCTTTGCATTGTTTTCAACTATTGATGGGGATGATTTGCCTGAATTAAAGCCGAGATGGGTACTTTGCCGCCAGCAAACCGTATTTTTCATCCTCATCACTTTATATTTTTTGAAAATAAGCTAAACGATAAAAAATTAGCTGAATAAAATAAATCACTTAAGTCATTTTTATTGTTTGATCTTTTGTGTGCTTTGTTGAATAATTTTGTCTAAAAAACAGGCGATACAACAACAAAGCGTTATGATAACGAGAAATACAACAAGAGGACAGGATATGCGACGTATAGTGTGGATCATCGTCCTCGTGACCTGTGCCGTGTTTGGATTGATGTTTTATCAATATCAGGCACAACAAAAAGAACTGACCCAATTACACGAATATCAGAACGTACTGTATGACAAGGCCGAGCAGATTTATGTACAGGCGCAGGATTGGTCGACCCCGATTCAGGTTGATCCGTCCGATCCGCGTTTAAGCGGTGATTATGCCCTGATGGCTGAATTTGTGATTAGCCATCTGGTGCAAAGTGCCGAAGCGCGTAACAGCTATTTACGCGAACTGAAAGCGTTGCAATGGGATCAGTTTCTGGATATTAAACGCCTGAATGAAGATAAAAAACAGGACTATGCCGAAACCGAAGCCATGCTGTCACAGGTCAAGGCTATGATGGAGCTATATCAGGAGCATCTGACTGAACATGAAGCACAGGCGCTGGCCCAAATTGAAGAATTACCGATTAAATCGCATCTACGCCGTCAGTTAAGTGAATCTCTGCTGGAAAGCCGCCAGAATGATGAAGGCACAGTGCTGTTTGAGCTGGAAAAACAGAGCCTGAGTCAGGCCTATGTGCTGCTTGGGATTCTAAAAAATAATCGCTGGGAAATGAAAAACAACCTGTTTATGTTCTATGAAGATGCAGGCCTGAAACAGTTTAATCAGGCCTATCAGGACATGCTCAAGCTGAATCAGCAAATGCAGGAGATTACCCAGGCGCATCAGCAGGCATTGGCTGAAAAACTGTAAGTAACAGCTCAACTTCTTGCACCTGTTTTAAGCCAAAGCTTAATACTGCCCCAACACCGTCATGGGGCAGTATCGGCAGATGCAAGGTGCATTCTTAATGATCACCTGGCCACAGGCTCAGGACATATTTTAGTGCTGCTGCTGGCCGCGATGGCTGTGAAAATGCACTGTGAGTGTACAGCCTCTAGCGCTTTTTAAGGGTGTGGATGGCTACGAGTTATATACATGGACAGCATCGTGCGTGATCCATTTAAAAAGAGGAAAAGAATAAAATTATGAATGAAAAAATATTGGTATAAGTAATTGATAAAATTCTAAAATTTAAGAAATTATCTTTCTATTCTTTCTTGTTTTTAACTAGTTCATCTCCTCCTCATGTTGGTGCCGATTTACCAGCAAAATCCGGCAGATTTTTTAAAATGGCATAGTAATTGCTCCAATCCCGCAGGAATAGCGCTTGTCTGCAACATGCAGGCAAGGGCCAGTATATTTTTAAAAGATGGCTTCAGAGAAAAGCATCACTGAGCTGCGGCGTGGGGCTACACATGACAACGAGCAAACAGAATATTTCGCCCGAAGATGAATTTTTAGGGACAGGAAAAAGCCTGACTTATGGCTTACAGCATGTATTAACCATGTATGGCGGTATTGTGGCACCGCCATTAATTGTCGGCACAGCGGCCGGTTTAACTGCTGCGCAAATCGGGATCTTGATTACTGCTTCATTATTTATGGGTGGACTGGCGACTTTGTTACAGACCTTGGGGGTGAAATATTTCGGGGCACGCTTGCCACTGGTGCAAGGCGTGTCCTTTGCCGGCGTGGCCACCATGGTCGGTATTGCCACCACGGGTGGCGGTTTTAATGCCATTCTGGGCGCGGTGATTGCCTCCTCCTTAATCGGGTTATTGCTGACGCCGTTTTTTGCCAAGATTATCCGTTTCTTTCCACCGGTGGTGACTGGCTGTGTGATTACCATCATCGGCCTGTCTTTATTGCCGGTGGCCGTGCGCTGGATTATGGGTGGTAATAGCAATGCACCTGACTGGGGTTCTATGCAGAATATTGGTCTGGCCGCCATGACCTTGGGGATTTTGCTGCTTTTAAGCCGTTTTGGTTCTGAAACCATTCGCCGTACCGGAATTTTACTGGCAATTCTGATCGGTTCGATTCTGGCCTATGCGCTGGGTTTTGGAGATTTTTCCAAAGTGGGTGAGGGCGCCTGGTTTGCCTTTCCTGACTTTTTGGCTTTTGGTGCACCGACTTTTCACCTGTCCGCAATTCTGTCCATGACCATTGTGATGGTGGTGGTGTTAACTGAAACCACGGCCGATATTATTGCGGTGGGAGATATTGTCGGTGCCAAAGTCGATGACAAGCGTATTGCCAATGGCTTGCGCGCCGATATGATTTCCTCAGCAGTAGCGCCCTTCTTTGGCACCTTTATGCAAAGTGCCTTTGCCCAGAACGTGGGACTGGTGGCGATTACCGGTGTGAAAAGCCGCTTTGTGGTAGCTGCCGGTGGCCTGATTCTGGTGATTTTGGGCCTGCTACCGATTATGGGCCGTATTATTGCTTCCATTCCTACGCCGGTATTAGGCGGCGCTGGTCTGGTCCTATTTGGTACAGTGGCGGCCAGCGGAATTCGTACTTTATCTAAACTGGACTATAGCGATCAGAAAAACCTGATTATTGTCGCGACGTCTCTGGCTGCCGGGATGATTCCAATTATTGATCATTCTTTCTATGCCCAGTTTCCAACCTGGTTTAAAACCCTGTTCCATTCGGGCATTAGCTCGACCTGTGTGATGGCGATTTTCCTGAATATCCTGTTTAACCATCTTCATTTTGGTAAAAAGACAACGGTTGAGCCAGTGTTAACCACAGTGGCCAAGCCGGAACATTAAGGCGATGAGCTGAAGCTTGCTTCAGTCGTGATTGAGATGCAATTTAAAAATGCCCGATGTAGCACATGGGGCGTTTTGTTTTGAATAATTTTCGCGAAAATAAAAAATCCCCGCCGAAGCGAGGATTTTTTGATCGAAGTATTTAAGAATTAAACACGTTCGATAATGGTCGCGATACCTTGACCCAGACCAATACACATGGTCGCAAGACCGATTTGAGTATCTTGCTGCTCCATTACATTTAGCAGGGTAGTCGTGATACGTGCACCAGAACAACCCAATGGGTGACCCAACGCAATCGCACCACCGTTCAGGTTCACGATGTCCTGTTTTTCATACAGACCTAAGCCTTTCAGAACAGACAGACCTTGTGCAGCGAACGCTTCGTTCAGCTCAACGGTCTGCATGTCTTCAATTTTCAGGCCAGCACGTTTAAGCGCTTTCTGAGTTGCTGGTACAGGACCATAACCCATGATCGCAGCGTCACAGCCTGCAACCGCCATAGAACGGATCACTGCACGTGGTTTTAGACCAAGCGCCTGAGCACGTTCAGCAGACATCAGCAGCATTGCAGATGCACCGTCAGACAGCGCAGAAGAAGTCGCAGCAGTTACCGAACCACCTTTAGGGTCGAATACTGGTTTCAGTGCTTTGAACGCTTCCAGGTTCGCATCTGGACGGATTACTTCGTCGATGTCGCACAGTTTTCTAAAGCCGTTCGCATCATGACCTTCGATCCCGATGATTTCGTTCTTGAAACGGCCTTCCTGAGTTGCAGCCCAAGCACGGCGGTGAGATTCAACACCGAACGCATCTTGTTCTTCACGGGTAATGCCATTCATGCGACCTAACATTTCAGCAGTTAAGCCCATCATGTTAGATGCTTTTGCATAGTGTTTAGATGCTTCTGGGTTCAGGTCGATGCCGTGCATCATGCCAACGTGACCCATGTGTTCTACACCACCGATGATGAAGATATCACCCTGGCCAGTTGCGATTTGCGCAGCTGCGGTGTGGATTGCCTGCATAGAAGAACCACACAGACGGTTTACCGTTTGACCTGCAACAGTTTTAGGAAGATCCGCCAGCAACGCGATGTTACGCGCGATGTTCATGCCTTGTTCAAGCGTCTGGTTGACACAACCCCAGATCACGTCTTCAACTTCGTTGACATCGAATTGGTTACGAGCAACCAGCGCACGTACCAGTTCAGCAGAAAGGCTGTCAGCACGTACATTGCGGAACATACCATTTTTGGATTTACCCATTGCTGAACGTACGCCATCAACGATGACAACGTCACGTGGATTTAAAGTAGCCATTCACGTTGCTCCTTAACCGTAGAATTTTTTATTGTTAGCAGCCATGTCGCGCAGAGATTGCGGCGCTTCATAAGCTTTCCCTAAATGTGCGTACTTGTCGCAAAGCGCAACGTACTCAGCTACACCAGTTTGGTCGATGTAACGGCATGGGCCACCACGGAATGGAGGGAAGCCTACACCCATGATCATTGCCATGTCTGCTTCAGCAGGTGTTGCAACGATGTTGTCTTCCAGACAACGAACAGTTTCGTTACAGAATGCCAGCATCATGCGGTCAATGATCTCTTGCGGATCAAATTCACGTTTTTCAGCGGTTGCAACAGAAGCCACAAGTTCGTAAGCAGTTGGGTCAACCTGTTTCGCTTTCTTGCCTTTCTTGTCCAGTTCGTACTTGTAGAAACCAACGTCGTTTTTCTGACCTAGACGTTTGTTTTCGTACATCACCTGGATTGAACCTTTGAAGTCTGGCTTCATACGGTCCGGGAAGCCTTCCGCCATGACTTCTGCACCGTGAACGCCAGTGTCGATACCAACCACGTCCATCAGGTAAGCAGGGCCCATAGGCCAGCCGAATTTTTCCATCACTTTGTCAACTTGCTGGAAGTCAGCACCGTCTTTCAGTAACAGGTCAAATGCACCGAAGTAAGGGAACAGTACACGGTTTACCAGGAAGCCCGGACAGTCATTTACCACGATTGGTGTTTTACCCATTTTCTGGGCAAGAACAACGGTAGTCGCGATTGCTTCAGGAGAAGTTTTTTCACCGCGGATGACTTCTACCAGTGGCATCATGTGTACCGGGTTGAAGAAGTGCATACCCACGAAGTTCTCAGGACGCTCCAGGTTTTCAGCCAGACGTGTGATTGAGATGGTAGACGTGTTAGAAGCAATGATCGTATTTTCACGCACTTTCGCTTCAGTTTCTTTCAGTACGATGCCTTTCACTTTCGGGTTTTCAGTAACCGCTTCGATCACGATATCCACTTCTTTAAACTCGTCATAGCTTAAAGTAGGACGGATGCGCGCCAGGGTTTCACCCATTTGCGCCGGTTTCATCTTCTTGCGTTCAACCTGCTTGGTCAGCAGTTTGTTTGCTTCAGACATACCCAGTGCAAGTTGCGGGTTACCGATGTCTTTCATGATGATAGGGGTGCCTTTGCTTGCCGCCTGGTAAGCAATACCACCACCCATGATACCAGCGCCTAGAACAGCCGCTTGGTTTACAGGATGCGCACCTTTTTCATATTTCTTGGAAGTTTTCTTCACCACCTGGTCGTTCAGGAATAGGCCGATCAGCGCACCCGCTTGTGGAGTCACAGCTGCTTTTGCGAAACCTTGAGCTTCAGCTTTCAGTGCATCGTTACGTGGAAGGCTTGCACCTGCCTGTAAAGAATCCAGCATCAGCTTAGGCGCTGGGTATTGAGCAGGGTTTGCTTTTGCCAGTACTGCACCTTTGGCAGTATTGAACGCCATCATTTGCTCAAGCATGCTCAGTTTTACAGGATCAAGTTTTTCCTGACGTTTTGCTTTCCAGTCCAGACGGCCAGCTGCTGCCTGTTTAGCCAGATCAACCGCTGCTTCAGTCAGTTTGTCTGCGACAACAACGGCATCTACTGCACCATCTTTTAATGCTGCGGCTGGTTTTTTCGGATTAGCCATTGCCATCCATTCCACCGCATTGTCGATCCCGATTAAACGGCTTAAACGTACCGTACCACCAAAGCCCGGGAAGATTCCCAGCTTGATTTCTGGCAGGCCGACTTGCGCCTGTTCGGACATGACACGGTAGTCACAAACCAGACACATTTCAAAACCGCCACCCAGCGCCATACCATTAATGGCAGCGACTTTAGGAATATCTAAATCTTCAAAGCTATTGAAGATGTCGTGAACAGGCAAGGCCCATTCCACAATTGCTTGTTCGCCTTGTGCGAAGTTTTCACCAAACTCAGTGATATCTGCACCCACGATGAAGGTCGATTTGCCTGAAGTGACCACCAAGCCTTTAATTTCACTATTGGCTTTGACAGCGTCAATTGCAGCTTTAAAATCTTCAATCGTTGCACGGTTAAATTTGTTGACCGACTCACCTTGTAAGTCAAAGCGGAATTCTGCAATTCCGTCCGAAAGCATTTGGACGGTAATGGCATTGCCAGCGTGGATCATGCCTGATCTCCTTTATTTTGGAGGATTTCTAAGTTGATGTTGTGAAGCAAGTGTGCATTTCCCGCACACTTCTATGCCTCGCTAATCTTACGATAACTATATCGAAAAAGAACATAACAAGTTGTATCAAGCCGTGACGCTAGGGTCATCAATTTTTCTATGCCCAATCAAGGTCTTGTTCCCTTTCTTCTCCTGCTTATTTCGCTTAAAAGCAGATGAAGTACTTGTTTCAGTTTTACTTTTTTGGCGCGGTTGCCTTCTGTTTATAACGGAAAAAGCTGCTACTGCCCATGCCGGAGTTGTGGTGTTTTGGTCAAAAAAGTCAATTTGTGTGAATGGACAGGGCATTGCAAGCACCTGAACAGCGCCAGTTTTGCAACGCTGTGTCTTAAACGCCTGGCTGATTGGCCTGGCTAAATTTGTTATACTCGCCGATATTTTGGCTTGTCTGTTGTCCCTGTACAGGGCGGCAATTTCCCGGATGTTGCTATGCTTAAGTGGATTATTCTGGCCATCTTTGTCATTTCAGCGTTTTATATCCAGCAACGCGGCAAAGTTCGGCATTCGTTTTATCGTCAGTTCTTTGACCATTCGACCCTGTTCGCCCCGATTAATTTTCTGATGTACCGTTTTTCGCGCGTACCGAATCAGCCCTATATCGACACCCAGCATTTTCAGGATTTAAAAGTGCTGGATGAACATTGGGAGATGATTCGCGATGAGGCCAAAGCGCTGTATGAACAAGGCGGCATCAAGGCCTCCAGCAAATATGATGATCTGGGGTTTAATTCTTTCTTTAAAACTGGCTGGAAACGCTTTTACCTGAAATGGTATGACACCGCGCATCCTTCTGCGGCCGAGCTGTGCCCGAAAACCACGGCCTTATTAAAAACCTTGCCAAGTATTAAAGCGGCAATGTTTACCGAACTGGCACCAGACAGCCGCCTGGTTCGGCACCGCGATCCTTATGCCGGTTCGCTGCGTTATCATTTGGGTTTAATGACCCCGAATGATGAGCGCTGCTTTATTGATGTCGATGGCCAGCGCTATTCATGGCGCGATGGTGAAAGTGTGGTATTTGATGAAACCTATATTCACTATGCTGAAAATGGTACCGAGCAAAACCGGATTATTTTCTTTGCCGATGTCGAGCGGCCGTTAACTACCCGCTGGATGCAAAAGTTTAATCACTGGTTTGGCAAAAAGGTGATGACGGCGGCCAGCTCACCCAATGAAGTCGGGGACCGCACTGGCGGCCTGAATAAAGCCTTTGCCTATGTTTATCAGATCCGGATTCAGGCCAAGGCCTTGAAAGCCAGAAACCGGACCCTATATTACATTTTAAAATGGGTGCTGATGCTGGGGCTATTCTTCCTGATTTTTATCCGGCCTTATCTGTTTTAAGATGACATTCTGATCTTTTGCACTCCAACCAAAACGCCCACATGGGCGTTTTTTTCTGCATGGCCCAATACAGCAGCCCCCATAAATTTTGTGTAAGATACAGACAGTAAAGGGGAAAATAATGCAGAAATTTCGTTCCAAAATTGACTGGTGGGTGCTGGCTTTTTTAATCTGTATGACCGGGCTGCTGGTGCAATTGTTACTGACCATGCAGGCCAAAGGCACCATGCAAGCGTATCCGGTGCATACTGCGGTGTATCTGCTGACCATTGTGGTGATCTGGTGGCCGGTGTGGAATACCCGCTATCGTGTGAGCGAAGACTGCCTGACCATCCGCTGCCTGTTTTTAAGCTGGCGCATCCCATTGGCGCAGATTCAAAAAGTATCACCGACCAATAACTCGGTGGCATCTCCGGCCATGTCCTTAAAACGCTTAAAGATTGACTATCAGCAAGATGGCGTGAACAAGTTTGTGCTGGTGTCGCCGCGGCATCCGGAGCAATTCTGCGCCGCGATTAAACAGCCTTTATCGTCCTGATTCAGTGCTGGTCGCTGGGTCCGGCTGAATCAACAGCTGCTGATCCTGACAGTCCAGACACAGACTAAGCTGCTCTGGATGACTGAGGAAATACAGCGCCAGAATCGGTTCCAGTTCGGTGCGCATGCGGCGGCCCAAATGCCGGGCGCCATAGCGAATATCATGTCCCTGATAAAAGTAGGCTTTGGCGGCTTCGGTCAGCTGTACCTGACGTTTCTGATGCTGCAGGCGTTTGTTCAGTTTTTCCAGTTCAATCTCGACCAGTTGCGGCAGGGCATTTTCCTGGACCGGCGCATAATGCAGGGTCCGGTCAATCCGGTTGAGAAATTCCGGATCAAAACGGCGCTGCATCACCTTTTCAATAATCTGTCTGGCCGGCAGACGTTTTAGACAGAGGTCCTGCATTTTTTTCGGGAACAGATTCAGCTTGTCCAGATATTGCTGCGCAGCTTGGGCACCGACATTACTGGTCATGAAAATCATGCAATTGCGAAAGTCGATGGTTTTGGTGCCAGAAGTCAGGGTCAGTTTGCCGGTGTCCAGCACATTCATTAGCCCGCGCAGTACTTCAGTCGAGGCTTTTTCCAGTTCATCAAACAGCACAATGCCGGGGCGGGTGTGACTGCCTGCAATCGCAGTTTCATCAAACAGGCTATGGCCTTCTTTGGAGCCAACATAGCCCGGCGGTGCACCGGTGAGTGCTGCTGCATAATGTTCCTGTGCCAGCGTGTTCATATCAATCCGGCAAAAAGCATCCGGGCGGCCATAAATCGCTTCACTGATCAGCCGGACAGTTTCAGTTTTACCGACGCCAGTTGGCCCCAGCATTAGCGTCACCGACAGCGGACGTTCCGGGCTGGAAAAATCTGCCTTGACCACATGCAGCATTTTTTCAATTTCATTTAAGGCTGTGTCCTGTCCAATAATCCGGGTTCTGAGCAGCTGCATCACTTCACGCGGTTCAAAATGAAAGCGCGGTTTGCCAATCAGGCGGTCTTTTTCCGATGCCGCATGTGTTGAGGTGGCCGGCTGAATAATATGCATGGCAGAGTGGGCGGTGTGCATAAACTGAATCCTGAACGGGACAAGCTGTTCAGCATAGCAAAATTTGCCTCTGGCACTAAGACTTTGTAGCAATCATGTCATTTCTGCCGGCATGCTTGCGCGGCAATGCTTGAAAATAGCAGAATCACCATCACATCATGCTAGAGCAGACGAGATCGATAAATAGGCTGAATGTGAACGAAAACGCACGCGAACATATTGTCAAAATTCTGGCCAATATGACCACCTTACCCGGTATTTACCGCATGCTGGGTAAAGATGGGGAACTGTTATATGTGGGCAAGGCCAAGAATCTTAAAAATCGCGTGTCCAGCTATTTCGTAAAAACCATCGAACATCCGAAAACCCAGGCGCTGGTGGCGCGGATTTATGATATTGAAACGCTGGTGGTGCGTTCGGAAACCGAAGCCTTGCTGCTGGAACAGAACCTGATCAAGCTGCATCGGCCACCGTATAATATCATGCTGCGCGATGACAAATCTTATGTCTATATTTTTGTCTCCAGCGACAAGCCTTATCCGCGGATTGCCAGTGGCCGTGGCAAAGGCAAGCATCAGGTGGGTAAATTTTTCGGGCCTTATCCAAGTGCCTACAACGCCCGCGATACTTTAATCGTGCTGCAAAAGCTATTTAATGTGCGCCAGTGCGAAAACAGCTATTTTTCCCAGCGCAAACGTCCCTGCCTGCAATATCAGATCAAACGCTGTTCGGCGCCTTGTGTCGGACTGATTTCACCGGAAGCCTACCAGGAAGATGTGCAGAACTCGATCCGTTTTTTACAGGGCGATACCCGTGAACTGAATCAGGAACTGATTGCCAAAATGGAAGCCGCGGCTGAAGCACTGGAATTTGAAAAAGCGGTGTTTTATCGGGACCGAATGGCCTTGCTGCGCGATGTACAGGCACAGCAGGCAATTTATAAGGTCAAAGGCGAAGCCGATATTCTGGCAATTGCCTATCAGGCCGGGGTGACCTGTGTGCAGATTATGCATGTGCGCAATGGCAAGATGCTGGGCGGGAAAAGCTATTTTCCGGATATGCTCGGAGATGATCAGGGCCAGATGCTGTCCGATTTTATCGCCAACTTCTATTTTCAGGTCGCCGATGAAGTACCGGCCGAGCTGATTGTCAATGTAGAACTGCCAGATGCCAAAGAGCTGGAGCAGGCGCTACAGCAGCAGTTTCAGCAGAAAGTCCAGATCAAGCACAAAGTCCGCGAAACCCGGGCCGAATGGCAAGAACTGGCACAAATGAACGTGCAACACGCGATTAAAGGCAAGCTGGCCAATCACTTCGAGCTGAATGAGCGTTTTCATCAGCTGGAGCAGGTGGTGGGGCGTCCTATTGACCGGATTGAATGTTTTGATATTTCCCACACCATGGGCGAAGCGACCGTGGCGTCTTGTGTGGTGTTTGATTCGGGCGGTGCGCGCAAACGCGATTATCGCCAGTTTTCCATCAATGACATTACCGAAGGCGATGACTATGCCGCAATGCGTCAGGCCCTGACCCGACGCTATAAAAAAGCCATGCTGCCGGATTTGCTGCTGATTGATGGCGGTAAAGGCCAGCTGCATATGGCGATGGAAGTGATGCAGGAACTGGGACTGGAAGCCTTTATGGTCGGCGTGTCCAAAGGCGAGGGGCGTAAACCTGGACTGGAAACCCTGCATTTTACCGATGGCAGCAAAATCCAGCTGCCGGAAGACCATAAAGCCCTGCATCTGATTCAGCAGGTGCGGGATGAAGCGCACCGTTTTGCCATTACCCGGCATCGGGCCAAACGTGATAAAAAACGTGGCAGTTCGGTGCTGGAAGTGATTCCCGGCCTGGGACCAAAACGCCGCCGTGATTTGCTGACCCATTTTGGCGGGATTCAGGGCGTGCTAAAAGCCTCGGAAAAAGACTTGATGCTGGTACCGGGACTGGGGCAGGTCATGGCGCGGACCATCTATAAAATTCTGCACGAATAAGTCCGGCATATTTGACCTATTGGCAAAAATAGTCACTGGCCAGTATACGATTGACCATTCACATCCACACTGAAAAGCTGCAAGATGAAGCGCACTCAATAAAAAGGAAAATATATGTCGCTGCGTTCTGTATTTGCCGCAATCGAGCAGGATGAATGGATTCAGATTCCAACAGGCTGGTTACAGGGTCGAACCATCTATGGCGGACTGGTGGCCGGACTGATGATGCAGAAAGCCCTTTCGGTGATTGCCGACCCGGATAAACGTCTGCTCAGTGCATCGGTGACCTTTGTCGGGCCGGTGCGGGAAGACCGGGCCAGAATCAGTGCAGAAATTTTGCGACAGGGCAAGTCGGTGATCACGCTGGAAGTGCGCTTATGGCAGGATGATGCGGTACAAAGCATCTTGCTGGCCAGCTTTGGCGCGGTGCGTGAATCCAGTATTCAGGTACAGCAGGAACCGTTGGCGCCGGATTATCCTGCACCAGCGCAGCTTAACTATTTACCGGTGCATCAGCTGATGCCGGAATGTTATCAGCAGTTTGAGGTGTGCTGGGCCGAAGGCGATTATCCGTGTACCGGAAGCCAGCAGTCCGATTTTGGTGGCTGGTGCCGCTATACGCCAGAAAAACATGCCAACCGCGACTTTACTGTGGCCGATCTGGTCACACTGATGGACATTTGGCCACCGGGTGTACTGCCTTTATTTAAGACCTTGTCACCGGCCAGTTCGCTGACCTGGCACATTACTTATGTGCATCCGATCCGCCACCAAGTGCATGATTGGTTTAAATATAAAGTGTTTACCGAGCATGCGGCAGATGGCTATTCTACTGAAACAGCACATCTTTGGGATGCTGAAAACCGGCTGATTGCGATTTCGCGGCAAACCGTAACGGTCTTTGCCTAGTGACACTTTCTGCCATTTCGTATAAAGTGAAGCCTATTAACGATGGATAAACCCTCAAAAAATATGTGCATTTAGCTCGTGCATAACGGGGAAGCATTGGCGGTGTCTATGACAACAGGTCGAATCCTGAATATTCCAAATATTTTAACTTTAGCGCGTATAGCCTTAATTCCCGTATTTTTATTGGTGGCCTACTGGCCGCCTGCCATGGGAATCCATGATCATGATGCAGGGATGACCCGGCATCTGATTCTGACCGCGATTTTTGTGATTGCTGCCGTCACTGACTGGTTTGATGGCTATCTGGCACGAACCTTAAACCAGACCTCAGCCTTTGGCCGTTTCCTGGATCCGGTGGCGGATAAACTGATGGTGGCAGCCGCCCTGATTGTCTTGGTGCAATGGCAGCCGACCATTTCCATGGCCTTTGCCGCGATTGTAATTATTTCACGTGAAATTACCGTGTCGGCCTTGCGTGAATGGATGGCAGAACTTGGCGCGCGTACCAGCGTGGCGGTCTCTACCGTCGGGAAATATAAAACTGCATTTCAGATGATTGCGATTTCCGTGTTCTTGCTGAACTGGGAGCCACTGGAATTGCTTGGTTATGCCTTACTCTATACTGCGGTGGTGCTGACTTTGTGGTCGATGTTTATTTATTTAAAAGCCGCCTGGCCGTATTTAAAACAGCCTTAAGGCAAAAAAGCTCCTGTACAGGAGCTTTTTTTATGGATTAAAAAATACAGAATCATTCCTTCATCTTTAACCGGATTGCGGTTTAACTATGGGTTTCTTCTTCTGCGTCATCTTCAAAGGTTCGGGCAATCTTTTCAATATTCAGGCTTTTGGCCATCGCATCAAAAATTTCTTTATAGACACCGTCCTGATGGTAGAGCGTGTCATGTTCGCCGTGTTCGGCAATCGCGCCTTCTTTCATGACATAGGTGTAATCGGCATCAATAATCTGCGACAGACTGTGTGAGATAATCACCACGGTACGGCCCTGTTTAATTTCATCCAGACTCTGCTTGATCTGCTCGGTGGCAATGGCATCCAGACTGGCGGTTGGTTCATCCAGAAAAATAATCGGTGGATTTTTCAGGAACATCCGCGCCAGTGCAATCCGCTGCTGCTGACCGCCCGAGAGCATCAGGGCATCACTGTCATAGCCTTGCGGGAGCTGCAAAATCTGCTCATGAATCGAGGCTTTCTGGGCGGCCTGTATCACTTCTTCCTGAGAAGCATCGGTTTTGCCATAGCGGATATTGTCAAAAATACTGCCCTGGAAAATATGGTTTTTTTGCAGCACCAGCCCGATATGGTCACGCAGGTATTGGGTGTCGATGTCTTTTAAATCCACTCCATCTAACTGAATGCTGCCCTGCTGTGGTTCATAGAATTTATCCAGCAGGCTGATCAGGGTCGATTTCCCTGCACCGGACAGGCCGACCAGTGCGGTAATCTTGTTGGGCTGAATGCACATCTCGATATTTTTTAAGGCATGATGCCCGTTCGGATAATAAAACTCGACCCCGCTTAAATTGAATTGCCCGCGAATTACCGGTTTTTGTGCACCGCTGGCTTCAATTTCATCATCGGCCTCCAGAATCTGGAAAAAGCTTTCCGAGTAGATCATGGCATCATTCACTTCATCATAAATCCGGTGCAGTGAACGGATTGGTGCCGACACGTTATTAAACAGCAACACGTGATACATGATCATGCCGATACTCATCTGGCCATCCAGCACAAAATAGGCAGTCAGGATAATAATCAGTACAATTCCGATCTGTTCAATAAAGGTTTTCAGGCCATCAAACAGGAAGCTGGTCTGCCGGGTATGCATCTGGTTATCGGTCAGTTCCTTTTGCAGTTTTAGCTGTTTGTCCGATTCGATATGTTCCCGGTTAAAGGATTTGATCACGGTAATCGAGTTGATAATACTCAGAATACCCTGGCTTTTCCGTTCGCGGCCATCACGTAAATTGCGGCGCCAGCTGCCAAGTTTCTGGGCCTGTTTATAGGTCAGCCAGAAGTAAATGGGCACAATGGCCGAGGCCACCAGTCCGACATAGAAATTGGCCCAGTACATCAGCCCTAAGGCAATAATCGCGCTGGTAAATAACGGTAAAATATCAATAAAAAAGATTTGTACCAGCCGGGTGAGGGAGCCAATGCCGCGGTCAATCCGGGTTTGCAGCTTGCCGGCCTGATTGTTGTCCTGATTAAAAAACGCCAGCCGGTAAGTCAGGAACTTCTCAATAATGCCTTGAGCCAAATCCTGCGACACAAAAATCCGCAGTTTTTCACCATAAAATTTCTGCCCGAATTGGACAAAGGCATTAATGATTTCCTTGCCCAGTAAAATGGCGCTAATGGTTATCAGAATCTGCCAGCCTTCAGCCAGCCCCTGACCGGCTTCTACCAGCCGGTTAATGCTGTCGACGGCATATTGCAGGGTCAGGGCATTGACCTGTGCGGTCAGAGAACCAATTAAAGTCAGAATCAGCGTGGCAATCACCAGCAGCCGATACGGCCGCACAAAGGGCTTGAGCTTCTGAAAGAGCTGCCATAAGTTCATAAGCAATTATTTTTTATTCTAAAACCTGTTTTTCAGTCTATGTCGATTTGGCGTGGCTCACAAGCACAGAGAATGTTTTGATTTGTGAAGCCGTTTTGGGTTTAAACTGAAGTTCCGCTTCGCAGGAAAACGCCACAATGAATCTGGAACTGTTTCCGCCCGAGCCGCGGCAGAATCTGTTGCCCTATGAGGGGATCGTGCAGGATTATGGGCTGATTCTGTCCGCTGAGGACAGTCACGCTTACTTGCAGCAATGTTTACAGCAGCTGGCCTGGCAAGCCGATGAAGTCACCTTATTTGGCAAACATTATGTCACCGCGCGGAAAATTGCCTGGTATGGTGATGAGTATTATCAGTATCGTTATTCGGGCAGTTTGAAGCAGGCGCAGCGTTGGCATCCGGCTTTGTGGCAGTTAAAACAGCAGATTGAACAGATCGTGGGACATCCATTTAATTCCTGTTTAGCCAATTTATATGCAGATGGCAGTCAGGGACTGGGCTGGCACAGTGATGATGAACCGAGTCTGGTCGCATCTCCGGGTGCAGAAACGGTGATTGCTTCTTTAAGTCTGGGTGCAACCCGTAAATTTAGCTTTAAGCACAAACACAGCGCAGCAAAAGTCGAGCTGCTGCTACAGAGTGGTCAATTAATTGTGATGCGTGGGCAGACCCAGCGCTACTGGAAGCACAGCCTGCCCAAATCCAGCCGTGTGGTGACGCCGCGAATCAATTTAACCTTTCGCTATTTTTATCCACTCTAATGCTGGTTGTGATCCAAAGGCCGGGCAGGGCAGAGATTTATCTCACCACGCTGATCTTAACAGCTGTATTTTGATAAAGATCAATCTAGGTATGTGGATTCAGACTTTCAACTTTCTGTTCAATCAGCGCGGCATTTTCCTGCAAAATGGCAATCAGCTTTTCGACATTGACAAATTCAAAGCGGTTTTTGGAGGCCAGTAAGGTCAGGGTGAATGGTGCTGTTTTATTGGAGAGTCTGATCGGCACCGACAAGCCGGCCAGTTGCGGTTCCAGTTCACCACTAGAATAGTAATAGCCCTGTTTTTTGATCTTTTTCATTTTGCTGATGAACTCGGCTTCATCCTGGGCAAAACCGGACTGACGGAACTGCACGGCAAAACGCTGATAATAATTCAGCATTTTCTGTTTTGGTAAATGCGCCAGCATGATTTTCGGTGACGAACCCATATACACCGGACGTGGGCAGCCGCGGCCATAGGACAGCAGATTCATATGCTGGAATACTTCATCATGCAGGTCGATACAGGCATCCTGATTCAGATAGGTCAGTACGCAGCAAAATTCGGTACGCTGCACAATATCCTGCATAAACGGAATGCTGATTTGCACCAGTGGATCGGTGGTGCGGGAAATATAATCCAGCACTGCAATTTTCGAGCCGAGGGTGTAATCGCCCGAAGTCCCACTTAAACGCTGCAATAATTCGGCCGAAACCAGTTCTTTTAAATAGCGGTAGCTGGTTGGTTTGGACAGGCCCAGTTCTTCACTGATCATATCGACATTAATCACCGGACGTGACACTGAAAATAAATTCAGAACCATCAAAATTTTGCCAAAACTCGATATTGCCATCAGTGATTACTCTACAACGTGAAAAAAGATCAATGAAAAAATCCGGTACTGACTATCATAACAGACCGGATTGAGCTGAAAACCAAGAGAAAGGGATTTGGACGTCAACAGCGAGATTTTAAGGCTGGACGCCTTGCGGATAACGATACCAGCTTTCAATGAACAGGGCGGCCGCAATACTGTCGGCGGCAATTTTTTTACCGCGTCCCTGAGCCTGATAATGATCCAGTTCATCACGGGCTTCACGCGTGGTCAAACGCTCGTCCACCATCAGGGTTTCGATATTGGTCTGATGACGTAAACGTCGGGCAAACTTGCGCGCCCGGGTCGACAGCTCTGACTCGCTATCATCCATGTTCAGTGGCAAGCCAACCAGAAATAAATTTGGCTGATACTGTTTCACCAGTTTCAGCAGTTCGTCCCAGTTTGGAATACCATCTTTCATGGGAAACAGGGCCAGCGGCGTGGCGCTTTCGATCAGGGATTGACCTACCGCCATGCCCATTTTCTGGGTGCCAAAATCGAAGGCCATAATCATGTGTGCAGCAGACTCAGGCATGGCCAATCTCTGAAGCAAGCCAGGTGCGGTCAATTCCGATTTTCCGGTAGGCGGCATCCCAACGGTCGCTATAGGGCAGATTAAAAATCAGATCCATATCTGAATCGCAGATCAGCCAGTCACCACGCGAAATTTCTTCTTCCAGCTGGTTTTTACTCCAGCTGGCATAGCCGAGGGCAATCTGGTAACGGCCTACGCCTTCGTTATGGGCAATAGCATCCAGAATATCTTTGGAAGTGGTAATACAGACATTTTCACCAACCGCAATGGATGAATGCCAAGTTGGCTGGCCAGTATGCAGCACAAATCCGGCTTCCGGACGCAGCGGCCCGCCTTGCAATACTTCATGTGGATGGACATGATCGGCTTCAATATCCAGATCATTCAGTAACTCTTTAATTTGAATTCCTGCCGGACGATTGAGAATAATGCCTTGCGCCCCGTCTTCATCATGACGCGCCAAATAAATGACAGTATTCGCAAAAAAGTCATCATTTATCTCGGGTGGCGCAATAAGACAGCGATGTGTCAGATATTGTTTGGTCACCTAAGCCTTTCTCCTAAAATGTATGTTCTGATATAGATATAGGTCTTAATCATCACGTTACAAGAGGATTGCTATTTCACCAAACATTTTTTGTGGTTTTTCAGTGATTTTATGCGCCAGATTGAAACTTGAGCTGACGTAACTGCTTGGCATGCTGCAAGGTGGTTTCGTTAATTTCGACGCCACCAGTCATCCGTGCCAGTTCCAGAATCCGCTCTTCTTCTTGCAGCATTAAAATAGTACTACTGGCCGGATCAGTCTGCTGTTTCTTCACCAGCAGGTGCTGGTCAGACTGAGCCGCAACCTGCGCCTGATGGGTAATACACAGGATTTGTACGTGCTGCCCCAGACCGGCCAGTAAACGACCCACAATTTCCGCAGTACCGCCACTAATCCCGACATCAATTTCGTCAAACACCAGCACTTCTGCTTCGGTTTTTTCAGCATTCATGACCTGCATCACCAGCGCAATACGCGACAGTTCACCGCCCGAAGCGACACGCGCCAGTGGTTGTGCTGGAATGCCTTTATTGGCTGTAAACAGCAGCTGGATAAAGCTTAAGCCTTCACTCGATGGCTGCTCTAAAGGCTCAAATTTAAATTCAAAATGTGCTTCTGGTAAGGCCAGCTGTTTCACCTGTTCGGTCAGCTGTTTGGCCAAAGGTCCGGCAGCTTCACGTCGAATCTGGTCTAAATGTTCGGCCTTGGCCAAAAAGTCCTGATAGGACACTTCGACCTGTTCGGCCAAGGTTTCCGGATCTTCCAGCTGATGCAGCTGTTCCAGCTCGGCCTGCCAGTTGTCATATTCGGTTTTCAATAATTCTGGCTGGGTGCGATATTTACGGGCCAGACGATGGAAAATTTCCAGTTTGGAATTCAGTTCTTCCATCCGCTCCGGATCGAAACTCTGCCGGTCAATAAAATGACGCAAACTGGCGGTGGCATCTTCAATTTCACTTTGCGCATTCAGCAGGGAAGTATAAATTTCTGACAGCTGTTCACTGCGGCCGGCATGGCTTTCCAGACGCCGTAAAATCGAGGACAGTTCCTGGCTCAGGTTTGGCTCTGCTTCATCCAGCCCGTTCAGACTATAGGCACAATCCTGCATAATCGCTTCATGATGGCTTAAGCGATCAAATTCCTGTTCAATATCGGCATAATCGACCTGGACCACTTCTTCTAATTCTTCCAGCTGCAATTCCAGTGTGTCGATGCGCTGTTTACGCGTCGCCTGGGCATCCAAAGCCGCCTGATGCTGGCGAATATCTTTTTGCCACTGGCTATAGGCATCGCGTACGGCCTGGGCTGGCGCATAAAAATTGCTATAACGATCCAGCCAGTGTTTTGGATAAGGCGGTTCTAACAGCTGCTGCTGGCTGTGCTGGCTATACAGCTGCACCAGCAAACGGCCAATTTCTTTGAGCTCAGAGAGACTGCTCGGACGGCCGTTAATCCAGGCCTTGCTGCGTCCGGTGGCGAAAATTACCCGGCGTAAATGAATTTCGCCCGATTCATCATCCAGTTCCTGCTGTTTTAGCCACTCGGCTTCTGGACTACCGTCATGATAGCTGAAGGTGGCAGTGACATCGGCCTTGTCTGCGCCATAACGAACATAATTGGTGTCGGTGCGTTCGCCTAGACAGGCCGAAAGTGCATCCAGCAATAATGATTTTCCGGCACCTGTTTCCCCGGTCAGGACGTTAAAACCAGATTCAATATCAATGGCTAAACGGTCGGCTAAGGCAAAATTGATCAGGGTTAAATGTGTCAGCATAAACGCATCCAGGCTGCGAAAAGTTTGAGTTGAAGAGTGTCAGGTTGGGCAGTGCAAAGCATTGCCCTTTATTTTAAGCAACTGAAAAAACACAATCATTCTAGCTTAATTTTTGCAGAAAAATAAAACTTCTCGGTACAGAATATTCAGCGGCATGCTGTGAGCAGAGGTTCTATATCCACCATGTAGATCAAGTCGCTACTGTTGCAATCGGAATATCTACTCTTATCTTCATCTGAAACAGAAAACTGTGTCCAGTTTCATGTGCTTGCAATACAGCGTCGGCAGAATGTTGCATAACTTTATCTGCCAATCATCAAATTTTTTATGATTATCAGACAAGCTGAAAACGAGCAGAAAAGTGCTCACTATATTTAGAGATTCAGATGAAAATCAGTCAGATGCATAACCCGAATTGAACCAGTTCGGCGCAGGATTTGTCAGGCTGAAAATACAGATGGTCGGAGAGTGCAATGGGGGCGTTGAACTTTAGTTCATCTGCGATTAAAAGGTATTTGTACTTGCCTGAAAGTTGATTTAGACTCTCGCAAAAATGAGGTGAATTTATTCGCGTGCCAGGCAAAATGACTTGCCTGAAACGACAGGAAATAGAGTGATTTACCTTAGATGAAGATTGATTGATTAGTTCAGTAGGCAGCATTACACTACCTCAATCATAAAATATAAAAACGCGTTAGCTGGAGAATACGCATGTCAGCTCAGTTTGATCATGTATCAGTGGTAAAAAAATCCAATGTTTATTTTGGCGGGCTCTGCATTAGTCATACGGTGCAATTTGAAGATGGCACCAAAAAGACGCTGGGTGTGATTTTACCGACTGAACAAGCCTTAACTTTCGAAACGCATGTTCCTGAACGGATGGAAATTATTTCAGGTGAATGTCGTGTACAAATTGCCGATAGTGAAGAAAGTGAGCTTTTCCGCGCAGGTCAGTCCTTCTATGTACCGGGCAACAGCCGTTTTAAGATTGAAACTGATGATGTACTGGACTACGTTTGTCATTTAGAAGGCTAAGCATTTTTAGCCCAAATCGGTTAAACTAGGCCGACACAGAAATCCTGTAAAGTTCCCTTTGCAGGATTTTTCTTTTGGATTTACAGCACAACGTTGAGGTCATTCATGGCAAAACCAGAATATTATTATGGCGTTCATTCGGTAGAGTCATTGTTAGAACTTGAACCGGAGCGCGTATTAACCCTGTTTACCCTCAAAGGTCGTGATGACCAGCGTTTACAGCGTATTCTGGAACTGGCAGAGCCGTTTGGCATTAGCGTACAAAAAGCCAGCCGTGACAGCCTGGAAAAACTGGCCGGTTTGCCATTTCATCAGGGCGTGGTGGCCGCGGTGCGTCCACATCCAACCTTAAATGAAAAAGATTTGGAACAGTTGCTACAACAATCACAGCAGCCATTATTACTGGCTCTGGATCAGGTCACCGATCCGCATAATCTGGGTGCCTGTATCCGTACGGCAGCAGCCATGGGTGTAGAAGCGGTGATTGTACCGCGTGACCGTTCAGCCAGCCTGACCCCAACGGCGCGTAAAGTGGCTGCTGGTGGCGCCGAGAAAGTTAAATTTATTCAGGTTACCAATCTGGCCCGTACTTTGGGGCAAATCAAAGAGCAGTTTAATGTGCGCGTGGTCGGCACCATGCTGGATGAAAAAGCCTTGCCGATCCAGAAGTTTGACTTCACCGGTACGGCGGTGTGTGTGGTGATGGGAGCCGAAGATACCGGTTTGCGCCCAATCACCCAGTCGCAGTGTGATCAAACCGTGTATATCCCGATGATGGGCAATCTACAAAGTCTGAATGTTAGTGTGGCCACCGGCATGGCGCTGTATGAAGCCTGCCGTCAGCGTCAACCGGCTTAAGCGCTCTTTCCATCTTAATGATCAACGCGCGCCAGCAAGGCTATCTGTTACTGGCCATCACCATGTGTATTTGGGGTGGCTTTACCCTGAGTACCCGTTTAAGTGCCCTGTGGGGCATTAGTGCTTGGGATCTGGTGGCCTTGCGTTTTATGCTGGCCTTTTGCCTGCTGATGCCGGTTTTGCTGTATCGCAAAGATACGGCATTTTTATGGACCCGACAGTCCTTTATCCTGGCGATGATTGGCGGTGTCGGTTACTGCCTGACGGCTTATAGTGCATTTCATTTTGTGCCAGCGGCGCATGCGGCGATTTTCTTGAATGGCTGTATTCCCTTATGTACTGCACTGGCGGCCTGGTTGCTGTTTCGACAGCCCTTTGACCGGCATACCTGGATCAGCGTATTGATCATGCTGCTGGCGATTGCCGCCATGAGTCTGCTGATGTATCAGGAAACCGGTGTCGCTTTCGGTTTTGGCGATCTGCTGTTTTTCCTGAGTGCCTTGTGGTGGGGCGTCTTTACGGTGCTGTTGCGGCAATGGAAGCTGTCGGCCTGGCATTCTATGGCCAGTGTAGCCATCTGGTCAGCTTTGGTGTATGTACCTATTTATTGGCTATTTTTTCCGAAAAACCTGAGTGGTCCTGAACCACTGCATTTAATTGGTCAGACCCTGTTTCATGGAATTTTTGTGGTGATTATTGCCACGCTCAGCTATGTCGAAGCGATTAAGCGTTTAGGTGCTTTTAAGGCTGGCAGTATTGTGACCTTGGCACCGTTTATTGCCGCTATTCTGGCGGTGCCGCTACTGAATGAGCCTTTGAGTCTGGCGATTGTTTGTGGTCTGCTTGGTATGGGCATTGGGGCATTACAGCCTTGGCGCTGGTGGGGCCGGAAAGACAGCTTAAGCCAGCAAATCGAACGACAAAACAAGCCGTCTTAAACCGACTGCTGCTGTTGCGCCAAAGTCAGATAGTGTTGATGTAAGGGTTGAAGCTGGGCATAGAGATGCTCCAGATGACCATCATTCAGCACAATATCATCTGCCCGCTGGCGTTTGTCTGCGCGTGACATCTGTACCTGAATAATCTTGCGAATTTGTTCGATACTTTGTCCATCGCGTTGTGAGGCGCGTTGAATCTGCAGTTCTTCAGAGGCATCAATTAACAGGTTGCGCTGGGTCAGTTCATGCTGGTTGCTTTCAAATAACAGTGGAGACACCAGCACCACATAGGCACTGCGGGCTGCCTGTAACTGCTGGATGATCGACTGGCGAATGGCCGGATGGGTAATCGCTTCCAGGGTTTTGCGTGCTGCCGGTTCTTTAAAAATATGCTCGCGTAAGGCACGGCGGTTGAGCTCGCCATTGAGCAGGACCCAGTCGCCAAAGGCCTGATGAATCTGGGTCAGGGCCGGCTGGCCTGGCTCAACCACTTCACGTGCCACCACATCTGCATCGACCACCACAATGCCTTGGGTTTCAAACCAGTGACTTGCTGCCGATTTACCGCTGCCAATGCCGCCAGTTAAACCCAAAACAAATGTCATCCTGTTGTCCTTATTGACCTAAATAAAGCTTCATGATTGCATCACCCCACAAAAAGGCGATCCAGCCGGCAATGGCAATATAAGGGCCAAAGGCAAAAGGCTGGTTCTCTTTGCGGATTTTCAGCAAAATAATGCCAATGATTGCACCAACCAGAGAAGATAGCAACACAATCAGCGGCAGCATCAGCGGGCCCATCCAGGCACCTAAGGCGGCCAGCAATTTAAAATCGCCATAGCCCATACCTTCTTTGCCAGTCACCAGCTTAAACAGGTAATACACCACCCACAGACATAAAAAGCCAATGATATATCCCCAAATGGCAGAGCTAGCGGAGGTGTACAGGGCATAGCTGTTCACCCCCAAGCCGAGTGCAGCCAGGGGGAGGGTATAGCGGTCAGGCAGCAGCTGGGTGTCAAAATCAATAAAGGTCAGGGCAATTAACACATAGGTCAACACCAGGCCAAACAGCATTTGCAGGGTCGGGCCAAAAACCACGACTACGGTTAAGGCACACACTGCGGTCAGCAGTTCAATAAAAGGATAACGAATACTGATCGGGTTTTGGCACTGGCCACATTTGCCACGTAGAAGCAGCCAGCTGATCAGCGGGATATTCTGATACCAGCGAATCGGGCTGTGGCATTTCGGACAGGTCGAGGCTGGCTGACTGAGGCTGATTTTGCTTTCATCAATGATGGCCTGTTCAGGATGCAGCAGCATTTGACAGTCATTGCGCCATTCCTGTTCCATCATTTTTGGCGTGCGGTAAATCACCACATTCAGAAAACTGCCAATACATAAACTAAAAATCCCAACTACGAAATACAGCGCAGTTGGGTGTTGAATCAGATAATGAATGAATTCTTGCATTAAACCACAGAGCCCATTTGGAAGATTGGGAGATACATCGCGACCACCAGACCGCCGACCAGAATCCCGAGAACGGCCATAATCAGTGGTTCCATCATCGAGGTTAAGCCATCGACGGCGTTATCAACTTCGTTTTCGTAGTGAGTAGCGACTTTATCCAGCATCGCATCCAGCGCACCGGATTCTTCACCAATCGCAACCATCTGCACGGCCATGGATGGGAATTTATCCGTGACCCGCATGGCAAACTGCAACTGCTGACCGGTGGCGACATCTTCACGGATTTTCATTACTGCTTCTTCATAAACCACGTTGTTGGTGGCGCCGGCAGTGGATTCCAGTGCATCAATTAAGGGAACACCGGCAGCAAAGGTGGTGGCCAGGGTACGACTATAACGCGCGATAATCGCCTTATACACCAGATCACCAAAAATTGGTGCTCTCAGGGCGGCTTTGTCCAGCAGGTCACGGAATTTCTTGCTGCGTTTCTTGGCTTCCAGAAAAGCTGCAATCGCAAAGCCGACCACAATAATCAGCACAAACCAGTATTTCTGGGTCCACTGCGACATATTCACCACCATTTTGGTGAAGGCTGGTAAGTCGGCACCAAAAGAGCTGAAGAGTTCTTCAAACACCGGCACCACTTTGACCATCAGGATAATGGTGACAATCACCGCCACCACAATCACCGTTGCCGGGTATTTCATGGCTTTCTTGATTTTTTGTTTGAGTAATTCGCTCTTTTCTTTATAGATCGCTACCCGGTCCAGCATAGTTTCTAGAGCACCCGACTGTTCACCCGATTCAACCAGCGAGCAAAACAGATTATCGAAATGTTGCGGATATTTACGCAGTGCACCAGCAAAGGTATTGCCCCCTTCGACTTCGCCTTTAATCCCCAATACCACTTCACGCATGGCCGGGTTTTCCAGACCTTCAGCCACAATTTCAAAGCTTTGCACCAGCGGTACACCGGCTTTCATCATGGTCGCCAGCTGGCGGGTAAAAATCGTGATGTCCAGGGTCGAGACTTTTTTCTTCATCAAGCCTTCAAGAATATTTTTCTTCTTCTGGCGGATGGTTTTGATGGTGATCCCTTGCTTGCGCAACGTGACCTTGGCCAGCGCCATATTACGTGCTGGCAGTTCCCCTTTAAGTTTTGCCCCTTTGCGGTCAATCCCTTCATAAATAAAGGTGGGCATCATCTGTGCTTTTTTGACAGCCATGCGTGTTTATCCTTATTTTAAATGCTTCATCTATTCGCTGGTCACACGATTCACTTCCTGTAAAGAAGTGACCCCCTGCATGACCTTGATTAATCCTGAACGGCGTAAATTGTTAAATCCGGATTTTGCCGAGGCTGCTGCAATCTGCAAGGCATTGCCATCTTCCATAATAATGCGTGAGATTTCCGGGGTGACTTTCATCACTTCATAGACCCCGACACGGCCTTTATAACCTTCACGACATTCCGGGCAGCCAACCGGCTGATACAGCTGGAACTCTGGCTGGTTTAAATCTTCTTCGGTAAAACCGAGTTCCAAGAGGCTCTGGCGTGGAATCTCCACCGGGGCCTTGCATTTCTGGCAGAGACGACGTGCCAGACGCTGGGCAATCACCAGGTTCACCGAGGTGGCGATGTTAAATGAGGGGACGCCCATGTTGCGTAAACGGGTCAGAGTTTCGGGTGCACTGTTGGTGTGCAGCGTCGACATGACCATGTGACCGGTTTGTGCGGCTTTAATGGCAATTTCTGCAGTTTCCAGATCACGGATCTCACCGACCATGACAATATCCGGATCCTGACGCAGGAATGATTTTAGTGCTGCGGCAAAGGTCAGACCCACTTTCGGGTTGACGTTGACCTGATTGATGCCTTCCAGGTTAATTTCCACCGGATCTTCGGCGGTAGAAATATTGGTGTCTTCGCGGTTGAGAATGTTTAAGCCGGTATATAAAGATACGGTTTTACCGGAACCGGTCGGGCCGGTGATCAGCAACATGCCTTGTGGTTTGTCCAGCGCCTCCATAAACAGCTCTTTTTGCTCCGGTTCATAACCAAGTGCATCAATCCCCAGCATGGCGCTAGATGGATCGAGGATACGCAGTACGATTTTTTCTCCAAACAGGGTCGGCAATGAGTTGACACGGAAGTCGATGGCTTTGTTTTTTGACAGCTTGAGCTTGATCCGGCCATCCTGCGGAATACGTTTTTCCGAGATGTCCATTTGTGACATAACTTTTAAACGTGAGGCGAGGCGTGTGGCCAGCTGTAACGGAGGATTGGCAATCTGGCGCAGTACGCCGTCAATCCGGTAACGGACCCGGTAGCTTTTTTCATAAGGCTCGAAGTGTAAATCCGAGGCACCCATACGGATTGCATCGACCAGTAACTTGTTAATATATTTGACGATTGGGGCTTCATCGCCTTGTGGCTCATCGTTATCTTCTTGTGTTTCGGGAGCGTTGTCGCCAACTTCTAGATCAAAGTCTTCATCAAAGTCAAAGGTGCTGTCTTCGGTAAAGTTCTGTTCAATCAGCCGTTCCAGCTTGTCATGCTCAACAATCACCACTTCAATATTCAGCTTGCTGTTAAAGCGGATCGCATCAATGGCTTCGATATTGGTTGGGTTACTGGTAGCAATATAAAGCTGATTGTGACGTCGGAAAATGGGCAGAATTCGGTATTTGGTGAACAGTTTTTCATCTAGACCTTCACGTACAATCAGACGCGAATCGTACACCGCCAAGTCAAAAATCGGTTCACCAAATTCATAGGAAATTTTTTCAGCAATGGTCAGCGGTGAAATCTGCAACTGCTGAATTAAATACGGCACAATATCGGTCTCGGCTTTTTTCGCCGCGACAATGGCTTGCTGCATATTTTCAGCCGTCACAAGCCCTTCTTCGACCAGTCGCCGAATAAAACCTGTAAATCTAGGCATTGCTTGTTGTACTGACATTCCCCAACGTCCTTAAAAAAAATCAAAAAAGTTTGTTTATAATTGGTATCACAAAATTATACTTTTGTTGCATAAAAATACCATATCTGAAAATGATGTCACCACCTAAGTATCCCCTAAAAGCATGAACCAGTCGCAATTAATCGGCAAAGATTTTTTGTTAAGCCGGTGTTCAGATGGGCTTATTTAGACTGTAGATCTAAAAATGCTGCAACAAATTGTTCTGCCCTGAACCGATTTACGTGTAGAATGTGCGCGATTGAAACATAGGTATTTGAATAGGTATTGTATGTCGGGTTCGGCGATTACGCCTTGGGTGATTGGCAATTGGAAAATGAACCCAGTGCAAGCAGAAGCGCAACAGCTGGTTTCAGAATTTAAAACATTATTAGAACAGCAGGCCATTGATGCCGCACACTGTCATTTAGGGGTTGCGCCAGTTGCAATCGCATTGGGCAGTGTTCAGGAACAGCTGAAAACTGCGGTACGTCCGGTGTATACCGTGGCACAAGATGTTTCACGTATTGCTGGTTTAGGTGCTTATACTGGTGAGGTGAGTGCCGAGCTATTAAAAGACAGCCAGATTGACTTTGTACTGGTCGGTCATTCAGAACGCCGTGAAATTTTTGCTGAAAATGTGCAAATTCTAAATGCAAAAATTCAAAATGCACTGGCAGCCGGTCTGACCGTAATTTACTGTGTCGGTGAAAGCCTGCAGCAGCGTGAAAGTGGCCAGGCCGAGCAGGTGGTGTTACAGCAGATTTGTGACATTGCAGCAGTGGTTGAGGCAGAGCAGTGGCAGAATATTGTAATTGCCTATGAGCCAATCTGGGCGATTGGTACCGGTAAAACCGCTTCGCCTGAAGATGCACAGGCCATGCATGCCAAAATTCGTGAAGGTCTGACCCAGCTGACCAGCTATGGTCCGCAAATGGCTATTCTGTACGGTGGTAGTGTTAAGCCGGAAAATGCAGTAGAGTTAGCAGCCTGCCCAGATATTAATGGCGCGCTGGTCGGCGGTGCTTCTTTAAATGCGGCATCGTTCCATCAAATTGCGCAGGCCTTTGCCAATACACAATAATTAGGAGTTCAGCATGCAAACTTTTGTGCTGGTAGTACATATTATTTTAGCCGTCTTGATGATTGTGCTGATTCTAGTTCAGCACGGCAAAGGGGCAGATGCTGGTGCTTCTTTTGGTGGCGGCGGTGCGGCGACCGTATTTGGTGCCTCTGGTTCGGGTAATTTTATGACCCGTTTGACTGGAATTTTAACGGCTTTGTTCTTTATCACCAGTCTGACCCTGGCGGTATTTGCCAAACAGCAAACCACCGATGCCTACAGTTTAAAATCAATTCCGGCGACCACAACCGCGCCGGCAACATTGCCTGATTCTTCACCAACTACACCTCAAACTGGCGAATAATTGCAATTAGGCCTTTATTTTTCGCGGTGATGCGACTAGAATGCGTCACAGCTGCGGTGGTGGTGGAATTGGTAGACACGCTACCTTGAGGTGGTAGTGCTTTCGGGCGTGGGGGTTCAAGTCCCCCCTTCCGCACCAAACTTATAATCCAGAACATAAGTTTGGTGTATGCAGCAAAACTTCTGTTGATGCGGGATGGAGCAGTCTGGTAGCTCGTCGGGCTCATAACCCGAAGGTCGTTGGTTCAAATCCAGCTCCCGCTACCAATCAATCCTTTTTAAAGATGCAAACTTTAAAAGGCGGCTTAAGTTTCTTGAGCTGAGAAGAGTTATTTGTACGCTGATGCGGGATGGAGCAGTCTGGTAGCTCGTCGGGCTCATAACCCGAAGGTCGTTGGTTCAAATCCAGCTCCCGCTACCATTTTTAATGGTTGAGTAATATATTTCATGTTGGTTGAATCTGACGCTTGTTACTCATTCTTCAGCGATAAATAACGCCATATACAGGACATACGATTTTCATTGAAAATTGCGCATATTTTGTATATAATTTTTGCACGTTGATGCGGGATGGAGCAGTCTGGTAGCTCGTCGGGCTCATAACCCGAAGGTCGTTGGTTCAAATCCAGCTCCCGCTACCAAGTTTCTTAAGAGGCTCACAACAAGGTGGGCCTTTTTGCACAGTGGACATTGGTTTTTCTGTGTAATAATAGGGGCGATTTACGCCCTTTTTTATTGGCTATCGTGTAGTGTCGATATGAGCCGGATACGGCATAAACTCAAGTGTCATGTTTCACTACTACTATAGCTTGAATGAGACTGTAGTGGTCAGATCAGGCCATTGAATCGCACCCATATGACGAGAGTAAATGAAGCTATCAAATAAAACCCAGGCACTCCAGGACTTGATTGCACCCGCAGTTGCAGCCTGTGATGTAGATTTGTGGGGAATTGAATTCCTGCCACAAGGTAAACGCTCACTATTGCGTATTTATATCGACAAAGCGGTTGATGAAAATGCCGCACCGGTCCTGAATGAAGACGGTGAACTCGAGCAGGGTCGTGGTGTAGGCGTACAGGATTGTGTGCGCGTGACTCAGCAAGTGGGCGCCATTTTGGACGTTCATGATCCGATCTCAGGTGAATATGCACTCGAAGTGTCTTCCCCAGGTTGGGATCGTCCGTTTTTCCAGCTGGAACAGCTTCCTGCCTATATTGGCCAGACCATTGCCTTGCGTTTGATTAGCGCGGTAGAAAACCGTCGTAAATTCCAGGCGAAACTGGTGGCAGTTGACCTTGAAAATGAAACCATTCAGGTTGAAGTTGAAAAACAGCAAGTGCTGGAAATTGACAGCCACAATATCGATAAGGCCAATCTGGTTTATCAAGATTAATTCAATAAATAAGAATCTAAAATAGGTGACTTATGGCACGCGAAATTCTTACCGTCGTTGAAACGGTTAGTAACGAAAAAGGTGTAAGTCGTGAAGCAATCTTTGAGGCGCTAGAGCAGGCTCTTGTTGCTGCGACGAAAAAGAAATTTTACGAAGGCACAAATGCGGAAGAAGCACGTTTACGTGTAGAAATCGACCGTAAAACAGGTGACTACCGTACTTTCCGTCAATGGGAAGTGGTGGCGGATGAAGATCATGAAATGCCAGCATGTCAGGATGCGATTTCTGATGTCGATCCGGCGCAGTGGTCAATTGGTGACATTCGCGAACTTGAAGTGGAATCAATTGATTTCGGTCGTATTGCGGCGCAAATTGCCAAACAGGTAATTGTTCAGAAAATTCGTGAAGCAGAACGTGCACTCGTTGCCGATGCTTATGAAGCCAAAGTGGGCGAGCTGATTTACGGTGAAGTGAAAAAGCAGACCAAAGATGGCTTTATCATTGATTTAGGTGACAATGCCGAAGCGTATCTGGCACGTGAAGAAATGATTCCAAAGGAAATTCTGCGTCCAAAACAGCGCGTGAATGCCATTTTATTTAACGTCAACCGTGAAGGTCGTGGTGCGCAATTACTATTGTCACGTGCGAAACCTGAAATGCTGATGGCGTTAATGAAAAAAGAAATTCCTGAAATTTCTGAAGAAATCATTGAAATTAAGGCGGCTGCGCGTCAACCAGGCGTTCGTGCTAAGATTGCAGTGAAAACCAACGATCATCGTATTGATCCGGTTGGTGCATGTATTGGTATGCGTGGTACGCGTATCCAGGCAGTCCAGCAGGAACTTAATGGTGAACGTATTGATGTGGTGGTGTGGTCAGATGATCCGGCACAGTACATTGCCAGCGCTTTAGAGCCGGCTGATGTATCGAGTATCGTGATTGATGAAGATGCACGTACTGCTGACATTATTTTTGCCACCAGCGATCAATTGGCCCGTGCCATTGGTTCACAAGGTCAAAACGTACGTCTGGCATCTGAACTGACCGGTTATAAACTGGACATGATGCTGGAAGAAGAATATTACGCGCGTCAGCAAAATGAAGCGCAGCAATATCTGGATATGTTTGTATCGCGTTTGGACATTGCAGAGGACCTGGCGATGGCACTGGTTGAAATGGGCTTCACTTCACTGGAAGAGATTGCCTATGTACCAGCAGAAACATTTGATGAAATTGAGCTTGATGCCGAGCTGGTTGAATTATTGCAAAGTCGTGCCAAAGAAGTGGCTTTGGCAGATGCGTTAAAACAGCAAGAAAATATTCAGGATCCGAGTGACGAACTTCTGGCAATGGAAGGGATGACACAAGAGATCGCCTATGCGCTTGCTGCTCGTGGTGTAGTGACCGTTGATGACTTGGCAGACCAGGCCACCGACGATATCGCAGATATTGAAGGTCTAGGTGCTGACAAAGCGGGTCAACTCATTATGAAAGCACGCGAATCATGGTTTAACTAGGAGGTAATGTATGACGGACAAGACGATTAAAGAGTTAGCGCTCAGCGTAGGACGTCCAGTTGAGAAACTCCTGGAGCAGGTTCGTGATGCAGGTTTACCGCAACGTAAAGCTGACGACATTATTTCCACTGAACAACAAGATACCCTCGTGACCCACTTGAAAAAAGTACATGGTCAAGATGCGGGTAATGCAGGACAAATCACGTTGAAACGTAAAACTACCAGTACTGCTAAAGTGGCAAGTACGTCAGGTAAGGCGAAAACAATTAATGTAGAAGTGCGCAAGAAGCATACATTTGTCAAGCCAGACCCTGAGCAAATCAAAGCAGAAGCTTTGGCCAAAGCACAGGCTGAAGCAGAAGCCAAAGCAGCTGAACAGCAAGCCCGTGAACCGGCGAAGCCAAAAGCTGCGCCAGAAGCTGCCAGCAAAGGCGAATCTAAAGCCAAACAGGCCTTAGAAGCAATGCGTGCTGCTGCGAAACAGGAAACCGCCAAACAGGAAACTTCTAAAGCCGCTGTGGTGGTGAAGCGTAAATCAACCAACAAGCCAGTGGTGAAAGCCCAGGTTAAAGTGGTTGAAACGCCTGAGCAAAAACGCGCCCGTGAAGAACAGGCAGCACAGTTGAAAGCGACTGAAGAAGCTGCACGTCGTAAGGCAGCTGAAGAAGCGCAGCAACGTACGCTTGAGCAAATGCGTAAAATGGCATCGAAGTATTCATCTGATGATGCTGCACCGACCATTCGCGTAATTGATGATTCTCCATTGGCCGCAGGTCTGGTGGGTCAGGCGTATGAAGATTCATTTGCCAAAGAAGACCGTGAAATCAAACGTGGTGGCGGAACCAAAGATACCCGTGGCCAGAAGAAAGGCGGCCGTCGTGGTGAAGAACAGTCATTCCGTGACAACTCGCATAAACGTGGTTTAAAAACCAGTCAGGCCAACAAGCATGGCTTTGAAAAACCGGTGAAAAAACAAGTTTATGATGTAGAAATTGGTGAAACCATTATTGTGGCTGACTTGGCTGCGAAAATGGCAATTAAAGTACGTGAAGTAATCAAGACCCTGATGAAGATGGGTGAGCTGGTCACACAAAACCAGGCCATTGATCAGGATACTGCGGTGCTTGTGGTTGAAGAAATGGGCCACAATCCGGTGCTGGTGTCTGAAACTGCGGCAGAAGACAACCTGCTGGAAGCGGCTGAAGAAGCACGTGGTGAGCAAACTACGCGTCCACCTGTTGTTACCATTATGGGTCACGTTGACCATGGTAAAACCTCGCTTCTTGACCGTATCCGCCGTGCTAAAGTGGCACAAGGCGAAGCCGGTGGTATTACCCAGCATATCGGTGCTTACCATGTGACAACAGACAAAGGTATCATCACCTTCCTAGATACTCCGGGTCACGCCGCGTTTACCGCGATGCGTTCACGTGGTGCCAAAGCGACTGATATCGTGGTGCTGGTGGTTGCAGCAGATGATGGCGTGATGCCACAAACTGCAGAAGCGATTGACCATGCGCGTGCAGCAGGTACGCCAATTATTGTTGCTATCAACAAGATGGACAAAGATTCGGCTGATCCAGACCGCGTACTGAACGAATTGACCACCAAGGAAATCGTGCCTGAAGAATGGGGCGGTGATGTTCCAGTCGCCAAAGTTTCCGCGCATACCGGTGCCGGCATTGACGAATTACTTGACCTGATTTCAATTCAAGCAGAAATGATGGAATTGAAAGCCTCTGAAGAAGGTGCAGCACAAGGTGTGGTGATTGAAGCACGTGTTGATAAAGGCCGTGGTGCAGTGACCTCGATTCTGGTTCAAAACGGTACCCTGAAAGTCGGTGACTTGGTACTTGCCGGCTCATCTTATGGCCGTGTGCGTGCCATGACCGATGAAAACGGTAAACGCATCAAGTCTGCTGGTCCATCAATTCCAGTGGAAATTCTGGGTCTGCCAGAAGCGCCAATGGCGGGTGATGAAGTACTGGTGGTCAATGACGAGAAGAAAGCGCGTGAAGTTGCTGATGCGCGTATGGATCGTGAACGTCAGAAACGTCTTGAGCGTCAGTCTGCAATGCGTCTTGAGAACATCATGGCGTCTATGGGCAAGAAAGATGTGCCGATTGTGAATGTGGTACTGAAAACTGACGTACGTGGTACGCTGGAAGCATTACACGTGGCACTGGCCGAGCTTTCAACGGATGAAGTGAAAGTCCGTGTGATTGGTTCAGGTGTCGGTGCGATCACTGAATCTGACGTAACGCTGGCTGAATCTTCAGAAGCGGTACTGCTGGGCTTTAACGTTCGTGCCGACAATACTGCACGTCAAAAAGCCGATGCTGACGGTATCGACATCCGTTACTACTCGATCATCTATCAATTGATTGATGACGTGAAAGATGCGATGAGTGGCAAACTGGCACCAGAACACCGTGAAACGATTCTGGGTGTGGCTGAAGTCCGTGAAGTATTCCACTCAAGCAAGTTCGGTGCAGCAGCAGGCTGTATGGTACTGGAAGGTACTTTACACCGTAACAAGCCGATTCGCGTATTACGTGATGATGTGGTGGTGTTCCAGGGTGAACTTGAATCTCTGCGTCGTTATAAAGACGTGGTGGAAGAAGTCCGTGCCGGTATGGAATGTGGTCTTGCAGTCAAAGGCTATAAAGACATCAAAGTACAAGACAAGATTGAAGTGTACGATGTCCAACTAATTAAACGGAGTCTTTAATGGCGGGTAGTCAGCGTCTTAAGCGAATGGCAGATACGGTACAACGCGAGTTGTCCGACCTGATCCGCCAGGAGCTGAAAGATCCACGTCTGGGTGGTCTGGTGACCATCTCGGCGGTGAAAGTCAGCCCAGATTTAGGCTATGCCGAAGTGTATGTGACCGTAATGGGTCGTGAACTTGGCGATGAGCAAAGTGAAGCGGCAAACAAGGAAACCCTGGATGTGCTTAACAAAGCCTCCGGTTTCCTGCGCCATGAGCTGAGCCGTCGGATCAAGACCCGGATTACGCCGCGTTTGCGTTTCCATTACGACAAAACCAATGCCTACGGTAACTATATGTTTGGTCTGATTGCAGAAGCAGTAAAAGATTTACCAGCTGCCGATGCAAAAAAAGATGAAGAATAAGTAGGCCAGCAGGTCTATGCAAAAAAGCCACCTTCGGGTGGCTTTTTTTATGTCATCCGGAATTGCTTAACTTGCTTATCTTTCAGCAGAAACAAGCGCTTTAAGATTGCAATCAGGCAAGGGCAGGGCGGTTGAGACAGCACATAAAAAACCTGACCAGGAACAATCCGGGTCAGGTTTTTTAGAAGATGACGCGAAGACTTATTCGTCTTTAGAGGGTTTGATTCTGCCCAGCGGTTCACGATCTGTAAAGGCACGGCGACGGCTGCGCTGCCATGGTAGCGGACGTTCCAGGGTTTCTGGGACTTCACCACTCATCGAGCGCAGACGTAAATGCAGGGCTGCCTGTGCCATCAGGTTGGCCGATACCGGTGCGGTAATAAAGGCAAACAGGGTAATCAGCACTTCTGCAAACCCGAAGCGACCCAGATAAGCTGAATAAATAATGGCAGCAATCAGGAAGCTGCCCAGACCTAAGGTACTGGACTTGGTCGGGGCATGCAGGCGCATAAACAGGTCCGGCAGACGAATCATGCCAATTCCGCCGACCAGCATAAAGAAGGTGCCGATTAACAGGAAAATTGAGACCAGGATTTCCATCATCAGTTGCATGCTGTTCTCCTAATCAATCACGTGGCCAGAGGTGAAGTAACGGGCCAGGGCAGCGGTTGAAACAAAGCCTAGCATCGCCACCAGTAACGCACCTTCAAACAGTGAAGTACTGGTCCAGTAAATGCCCAGCACCACAATCAGACAGGTCGCATTTAAAAACAGGGTATCCAGCGCCAGCAGACGATCCACAATTGACGGTCCCATAATCAGGCGAATCAGGCACATAAACATCGAGCCGGCAATGGCAATCAGGCAGATGCCAAGCGCATAAGGCAATATCATCATGAGGCCGCTCCTGTCTTGACGTTAAAGATTTCAATCAGCGGCTGTTCATAACGGCTCTTGATCAGGGCAATTTCAGCTTCTTCGTCATCTGTACTTAAGGCATGCACCAGAATATCGCCACGGTCCTGGTCAATACCGGCCGTGACCGTCCCCGGCGTGGTGGTAATGATCATCGCCAGCAGGGTATTGACCTGTTCATGCTCGGTCTCCAACGGTACACGGAACCATTTCGGATGCAGCGCATCGGTGGGTCCCAGCACCTGTTTGGCGACGCGGATATTGGAAAGGATAATATCCCAGACCACCACCCAGAACAGTTTAAAGGCTGGCACCCAGTGGATATTCGGGGTGCGGGCAATAAACGGTTTGACCATTAGCGGAATCAGGATACTCAGGATCAATGCCATCAGCAGATTGCCGGCAGAAACACTATGTGCCAGTAACAACCAGCTAATGGCCACAATCACCGAAACAAAGGGATGTGGCAGCCAGATATCCCAAAACGATGTCTTTTGCATAGTTATGGCTCCATAGGTTTAAGTTGTGGCAGGTCGTCGCTGGCGGCGTCCTGCTCAATCTGCTGATTGATCTGACGTTGTTTATAGTCCGAAATATGCTCACCTTCCAGTGTATTTGGACTGATTACATACGGAATCAGCTTGGCATTCGGGTCCGGTTTTTCACCACTGTATTTGGTTTCTGGCAAATAGTTTGGATCATAAGGCTGGACGCTAATCACCTGGCCGGTTTCATCCTGCTTTAACACCGCCATTTCATACAGACGGTTGTTCTGCATTTGCTGGGCCGTGCTAAAGGCATAACGCTGGATTGGATTAGCAAAAACCACATAAGCCACCAGTGCTGCCAATAACAGGTAAATGGCCTTATCATTGCCTTTCGGGGCCTTGGCTGGCAGGGCCTGGTAGCTGTGATAGGCGTCATTGTCCGGATCATCTTCCGGACGCGATGCGCGCCAGAACAGGATAAAGCCAACCCGGGTCAGGGCCAGAATACTGAGTAAACCAACTAGCAGCACCACGGCAATAATAATGCCCTGATAAGGCGCATCAGCCGTGGCCTGTAACAAGAATACTTTACCGAGGAAGCCACTAAAAGGCGGCAGGCCGGCAATCATCAGTGCAATCAGCAGATAGGTAATTGACATCACTTTATGCTGTTTCATTTGCGGGGCGATATTAAAGTGATCCTTAAATTCACCGCGCTGCGCCGTGACCCAGCCGCAGAACAGATAGAAGGCAGCGGCAATTAAGGTACTGTGTACCAGATAATACAACGCTGCCGTCCAGGCCTGGGTGCTAAACAGGGCAATCGCAATCAGGATGGTCCCAATCGACGACAGCATCATAAAACCGACAAAACGGCGTAAGCGTTCTGCCCCAATTGCGCCGATGACGCCATACAGCGAGGTAATCAGGCCAATTGGCAATAACCAGTTGCTGAGAATTTTCTGGCTCAGTTCATCATCAAAGACCGTCCCATTGACCCTTAAAATCGCATAAATCCCGACCTTGGTCATAATGGTAAAGATCGCCGCCACAGGCGTTGCCGCTACGGCATAGGTTTTCGGTAACCAGAAGCCGACCGGCAGCATCGCCGCTTTAATCCCGAACACAATAAACAGGATCAAGCCGCCGACCACCGCCAGACGATGCTGATCTTCTGCCAGCGTCGGTATTAAACGGGCCACATCGGCCATGTTGAGGCTGCCGACACTGCCGTAAATCATACCCAGACCAATCAGGAACAGTGCTGAAGCCAGCAGGTTGATGGTGACATAATGCACCCCAAGCTGAAAGCGCGGTTTGCCCTGGCTATGTAGCAACAGCACATAAGAAGCCAGCAGTAGCACTTCAAAAAATACGAACAGGTTAAATAAATCGCCGGTGAGGAAAGCCCCGCACAAGCCCATCATCAGGAAATGGAACATGGCATGGAAGTAGCGGCCGCGTTCATCCCATTGCTGGCAGGCGAACCACAGCACTGGCAAGGCCAGACCGTAAGTCAGTACCAGCATTAGCGCAGACAGCTGATCCAGCACCAGTACAATCCCGAATGGAGCCGACCATTCAGACAGGTTGTAGACGGTAATCTGGCCGGTTTTGGCCAGCATCAGATAGCTGATCGCCAAGCCCAGTCCGAGAATAGTCGAAATCAGGCTGATGCCACGACGCCACGGCTGGCGCCAGTCATACGACAGCGAACCCGAACCCGGGTTGCCCAGCAGCACCAGAATAAAACCGGTAAAAGCCGGCAGCAGGATGCTGAGAATAGGAGTGTGTTGCGCCCATAATTGGATAAAGTCATGCATTATGGCTCATCCTCACGTGGGTCAAGTAAAGCAGGATCATCTTTGGCATCCACATGGTCGGTTCCCGATTCATAACGGCTGCGTAAGGCCAGCTGCACCACAAAGGCAGTGGTGGCAAAGCCAATTACAATAGCAGTCAGCACCAGTGCTTGCGGTAAAGGGTCGGTGGATTGCGCCGCCGTGGTTAAAATGGCCGGCGCATTCAGCTGAATCCGCCCCATGGCGAACAGGAAAATATTGACTGCATAACCAATCATGGCCAGGCCCAGTACCACCGGAAAGGTACGTGCCCTTAAGATCAGGTACACGCCGGTGGCGACCAGTAAACCTACAGAGGTTGCGACTAAAAATTCGATACTAATCATGCTTACCCCCGAGGAATTGGACCAGACATACTGGAATGACGCGAGTCGCCCAGCACGGAAATCAGCAACATGGTTGCCCCGACAACGGTAACGTAAACTCCAACATCAAACAGTGCCGCTGAAGCCAAATGCAGTTCACCAATCACCGGCGGATTGACATAAATATGTGCACTGGTCAGGAATGGACGGCCCCAGAACCAGGCTGCAATCCCGGTCAGGCCGGCAATGGTCAGACCGGAACCAATCCAGATTTCATATAAACGTCCGGATTTGGCTTTCAGCATTTGCTCGGTTTGGTCCTGACCAATGGCAATGTACTGAATGATCAGTGCCATTGATGTGACCAGTCCGGCAATAAAGCCACCGCCTGGCAGATTGTGCCCGCGCAGGAAAATATACAGGCTGACCACTAAGGCCACCGGTAAAATCCAGGAAGCGGTCATGCGCAGCATCAGTGGAGATGGGTTAAAACGATAGGTCAGGCCCTGCGTCATGGTGGTGCCGTGGGCACGCATCCCATCCATCAGGCAGAGGGCGCCAATGGCAGCAATACCGAGTACGGTAATTTCGCCGAAGGTATCGAAACCACGGAAGTCGACCAGAATCACGTTGACCACGTTGGTACCGCCGCCCAGTGGAATTGACTGCTGATTAAAGAACCATGAAATCGAGTTGTGATCACGGGTCATGATTAACCAAGCCAGCCAGCTAATACCAGCACCGGCCAGAATTGCAATCCCGGCATCGCGCCAGCGGCGGGTGCTGCTTGATTCATACGGGGTTAATTGTGGCAGCAGCGACAGGCTCATCAGTAACAAGACGGTGGTCACCACATCGACGGTAATCTGGGTTTGAGCCAGATCCGGAGCCGACAGGGTTACAAAGATCATGGTTACCACCAGACCGACGGCGCCACTGATCAGGACAGCTTTAATCCGTTCATGATGGAACCACAGCATCATCCAGCAGGCACTGAATAACAGCAGCCACAAGACAATGGCAATTGCAGGTGCCTGGGTCAGCTCACGCGTACCGGTACTAATCCCCTGATTCAGCAGCGGCACCGACACCAGTGCAATAGTAAACACCAGAATCCAGAACAGATAACTTTGTAGGGAGCCGTTTTCGGTCAGGCGTTTAAAGCGGCGCGAGTTCAGCAATAGGCCTTTTAAGAACAGGTCAAATAACACCCGTCCCTGTAAGCGGCCCAATGCCGGATCAAGATCAATCTCGCGGATACGGCCGCCTTTGGCCAGGGCAAAATACATCACCAGACCGCCCACCAGCGCAATCACACTCATTAGCAATGGCAGGTTAAAGCCGTGCCAGATGGCCAGATGGGTGCCTTCAAAATTCATCAGCTGGGTACTGGCACGGGTGGTGCTATTGACCAGATGCTCAACCAGCAGGGCAGGGAACAGGCCGACCGCAATACATAAAATCGCCAGAATCAGGGCCGGTGCGCGCATGCCCATTGGCGGTTCATGTGCATCTTTATTGGGTACGTCTTTGCCAATCGGGCCATCGAAGAACACGCCATGCACTAAGCGCACCGAATAGGCCACGGCAAAAATACCGGCCAGTGTCGCCACAATTGCCGAGATCACCACCACCGGTCCGCTTAAATTGGCCAGCAGTTCGGTAAAGAACATTTCTTTGGACAGGAAGCCGTTGAACAGAGGCACACCCGCCATCGACGCAGCCGTAATCATGGTCAGCGTACCGGTAAACGGTAACAGCTGCCATAAGCCACTCAGTTTGCGTAAATCACGGGTGCCGGATTCATGGTCAATAATCCCGGCAATCATGAACAGCGCCGCTTTAAAGGTGGCGTGGTTAATAATATGGAAAATGGCTGCAGCTACGGCCAGCGGAGAACCAATCCCGAGCAGGCAGACAATCAGGCCCAAATGGCTGATGGTGGAATAGGCCAGCAGACCTTTCAGATCTTCTTTGAAAATGGCAAAGAAAGCCGCGATACACAGGGTAAACAGACCAACAAAGGTGACCAGATTATGGTACAGCGCCGCGCCGGCAAAAATTGGCAGCAGACGCGCCAGCAGGAAAATTCCGGCTTTCACCATGGTCGCGGAGTGCAGATAGGCCGAGACTGGCGTTGGCGCCGCCATGGCATTCGGCAACCAGAAATGGAACGGGAACTGGGCACTTTTGGTAAAGGCACCAAGCAAAATCAGCAATAAACTGGGTACAAACAGCGCATGGCTTTGAATCTGATCGGTCATGGTCAGAATCTGGTCTAGCTCATAGGTGCCGGTGATCTGTCCGAGCAGGACAAAACCACCCAGCATAGCCAAGCCACCCATGCCGGTAATGGTCAGGGCCATACGTGAGCCGCGTTGAGCCGCTTCGTAATTGCTCCAGTAACCCACCAGCAGGAAGGAGGAAATACTGGTCAGTTCCCAGAACACCAGCAGGATAATCAGGTTATTCGACAATGAAATCCCGAGCATGGCTGCCATAAACAGCATGAGCAGGAGATACAGTTTGCTGAGGGAGTTTTTGGGGCTTAAATAATAATAAGCATAAATAAAGATGAGGGTACCGATACCGGTAATCAGCAAAGAAAATAATAAACCTAAAGCATCCAGGCGAAAGCTTAAATCAATCCCTAACTGGGGTAGCCACGACCATGACTGAATGATGGTGGCGCCATTAAAGACATCCTTTGCTTGAGTCAGTAACAGAATCAGACTGCTTAAACTGACTCCTATCGCCCCTAAAGCCGTTACCCCGCGCGAGAATTGCTTCAGCCACGAGACAAGGGTTGTGCCAAGTACCAGCGGTAGCAATATAATAATCGATAGCACACTCGTATCCATTGTCTTGATAGGTTCAAAACCTAAGGGTGAATCTTATCTTTCAAGGATTACAGGAATGCAAGGAGCAGTCCAAAATACTCAATCTTGAAAGCCGAAAAATAGAATTATGGCTAAATAAACAAGTTGTGTTGCGCAACTTGAGAAACTTATAGCAAATCGGATTTTACTATAAAAATATAAATCTGATTGATTTTATTACATGAATAAAACAACATCAATTTGTTTTTGCGCACACGGCAGATATTATACGCCGCCGAACTTTTTTCAGGATGAAATTGTTAGATCAGACCGGATTTTTTCGGCTGATTTTCCGATATTCCTCATATTCAAGGCAGCGGATGCGGGGTCGAGGTGTCATCATCATTTTGCAGCCGTTTCAGCAAGGCTTCCTGCTGTTCGGCACTCAGTTGCTGCTGAATCTGCTGATAGATGTCATCTACGCTGGTGGGCTCCTGTACCGCTTCACTCAGGCTTTCATCGCTGCTGCTGACTTCAGTCTGCATAAACTGGGCATAAATAGCGTCCAGCTGTTCCTGCACCGGTTGCAAATGAATTGGATGCAATTGCTGCTGATCCAGTCTTAAACATTGATAGTCTTCGGCATTTTCCAAGAGTGCCGTGCGGTTACCGGTGGCAATAATCTGCAGTGCCGGAAAAGCCTGATGCAAACGTGCCAGAATTACCGAGGCCATATCCTGATCAAGCTGATGATCGACCTGATCAATCAGCAGAATGCCGTCGCCTTCTAGAGTCGGATACAGACTATAGGGATTGAGCAGACATAAACGCCGCACAATATCTCCGACCAGTGCAATCCAGTTGCGGATACTGTTGGACAGCTGCTGATACAGCTGGGTTTTGCCCTGATAGGTGACCATTAATTGCAGTTTTGGATGATATTGTAGATAAATCTGGCTCAGTTCTGGCAGTACAATCTGTAGTGCATCGCGCAGGGCCTGCAGACTTGGCGCGTGCATCTGGGCATGTGCCTGCATCAGTTTGTCACGCCGTGGAGGTTCTGCGTCGGGATGCTGCGGATGTAATAACTGTTCAATCAGCTGGGCGCTCTGGGCGTTTTCAATATCGGAAATTTCCCGGAACCACTCAAAAAAACGTGTAAAGGTGGTGAAGGGGATAGCAGAAATTTCATAGGCATGTGCAGCCTGAAAAATCAGCGGATTGTTTTTACTCAGCAGATTGACTTCATTGACAAAACGTTCGGCCGGATAATAGGCAATTAATGGCAGGCCTTGTAGCGGGTCCTGTTTTACCGCCTGCTGGTACAGGCTGACCATTTTTTCTAGTTTCTGGGTTTCAGCCTTGCTGACCCCGACGCCGTTGCTGTTCAGGGTTTTGTACAGCTGCCAGTCGCAGCACTGACGGTCCTGCTGCTGGGCATCGCTGCTTTCCGGCAGGCTGCCAATGTCTTTGGGAAAACACACGCACAGGTCAATTTTGGACTGCAGCCGGGTGTGCATAATGTCCTGATCGAGCATGACCAGTCCGGAGGTGCGTAAATCTTTATAACGGGCAGCAAACCAGGTCAGTGCCTGATAGGTGAAGCGCAGTAGCGAGGTTTTACCGGAACTCTGATTGCCCAGAATTAAGGCCACAGGCTGTTGCTGCGGATGCAGTTGTAGCTGAAGGTCGGTAAAGTGGGTGATGTGCTTGAACTGGACAGACTGAATTTTCATGGGTCACCTGCATGCTTTAACCCACCGCCTTACGCAAGGACACCGGCATCTGCTGTTTCAGCTGTTGCACCAGATCGTAAATATGATGGATATTTAAGCTTACTTTAGCACGTGTGCAGGCCACGTACAGTAATCGTAACTCTTCATCACTAATTTTATGATCGCGTTCATTGACCTTGAACTGATAGTCATCTTCCAGATGCACGCGGTCCCATTCCAGCCCTTTGGCTTTGTGCGCGGTTGAAATAATATAGTCCGCCTGACCAATCGGGGTGATTTTGGCTAGCGCCTTTTTCAGCGGATCGGTACCATGATCATCCACCAGTTTTACCAGCGGCTTAATGTCGCTGCCTTCATTGGTTTCGCAATATTCATGTACATCGTGCCAGGAGTTAAACCAGGCCAGTTCCGGCACATCGGTGACGCGGCGGCCCTGTTTCAGCATACTGGCGGCATCGACAAAGCGGTTCAGTTTGACATGATCGGCCTGCAGGCTGACCTTGTCACCATGTACCAGACCGGCCAGCAGCAATTCCATCGCCCGGGCATTGGTGCGGCATAAAATCGCATCACGCTGTTTGGTATGCGGCTTGTTCACCACTTTGGAATGTAAATCCGGGTTGCCGAGCAGCGGCACAGTTTCATTTAAACCGCCGAGAATGGCATTGGCGGTCATGGCGATGTCCGGACCAAAACGGAATGAGGTGGTTAAGCGCGACTCCGGCAAAGGCAGTTGCTGCATGGCGTTGATGGCACCGCGCCAGGCATAAATTTGCTGATGGGCATCGCCAACATAAATCACCTGGGTGTTACGCTGTTTGAGCAGAATCCCCAGCATTAGCGGGTCGGCATCTTGCGCTTCATCAAACAGCACATAATCGGCCGGAATATTCGGTTCCGACAGTGCCCACAGTTTCAGGTAAATATCATGACCGATTCCGGCCTGATGGTTCGGATCTATCGATTCCAGCCAGCGCCGTTCTACTGCCGGATACAAATGTTTTTGCAGCAGCTCGGCATCATCGGGATGTAGCCAGTTCGGTGCCTGAATATGCCGTGGTGCCGGATATTGCGAGCTGGTCGAGCAGAAATAGCCAACTGCATTGGCCACCAGACTGGCCAGCCGTGAAGGCATCAGCACATATTTTTCATAGCGGCCACCCATCATCCGGCGCAGGGTAATTGGCTCGAGACGATATTCCTTGGCAATAAAACTCGGACTCAGGCGCGGCAGGCGCAGTTTGTCGGTGACTCCACGTGGAACACTACGAAAGGCCAGCGAGTGAAAGGTGCGACAATCGACATTGCGATGAAACTTGTGTTGTGCTTCTGCAGCAATGGATTTGTTAAAGGCCAGATACATGCCACGCCGCTCCGGCATGGCTTCACTGATCATCTGTAGGGTAGTGGTTTTCCCTGTGCCGGCATAGGCAATCACCTTGAAGGATTTGCCCAGACGTGCGTTATCAATGGCAGTGGCCTGCTCATAGGTGGCGGTCGGTTTCTTCAGCTCAGACACAGGGCGACAGCTTAAGCCTGAGTACGGTTGGCTTTTTCCACCAGACCGGATAAGCCCTGACGGCGTGCCAGTTCATTCAGAATCAGTTGCGGGTCCAGATTGAAATAGCCGAGCATGACCAGGCTGTGGAACCATAAGTCAGCCACTTCATAGATCAGGTCATTTTTATTGTCTTCATAAGCTGCAGCCTGATATTCCTTGGCTGCCAGAATAGTTTCTACGCTTTCTTCACCAACTTTTTCCAGAATCTTGTTCAGGCCTTTGTGATACAGCTTGGCCACATACGAAGAATCCGGATCGGCGGCTTTACGTTCAGCCATCATTTTGCCTAAATAGCTCAGAATTTCGACCTGTTCAGATTGCGCAGTGGAGGCATTCATGGCCAAGGTGTGCGGATTGCTGGACTTCTCGCCATAAATCGCATTCGGGTCTTTCAGCTGCGCATCAACAATTTCCCAGCCATTCGGAGTCAGTTTGCGATAGAAGCAGGATTCACGGCCAGTATGGCAGGCAATGCCGCCATGCTGTTCAATTTGCAGGATAATCACATCAGCATCGCAGTCCAGACGGATTTCATGCACGGTCTGGAAGTGACCGGATTCTTCACCTTTGTGCCAGAGTTTGTTGCGTGAACGGGAAAAATACACCGCCTGATTTTTTTCTGCGGTTAAGGCCAGCGCTTCGCGGTTCATCCAGGCCACCATCAACACCCGACCGGTTTGATGATGCTGTGCAATGGCTGGCACTAATCCCTGTTCGTTAAATTTTACTTCATCGAGCCATTGCAAGTTATTCATGAGTATGTCACCAAAATTTGTTCAGAAAAACGAGATTTACGCCAGTGCGCAAACGCTATAGTGTACGGTATCTGACCGGCTTGCAGGAAAAAATCTTTGTCTATTTTTGCTCAGGATGTTACCACCATCCTGCTCATTCATCTCCCCATTTAAAGCGGCTGTAACACCTCTGGTAAACACTGCTTTTCAACCAGTTCTAAAAATTCATCGCCCAGGCGCTGACTTTCCGCAATACATTGTTTCCAGAGCTGAATACGCTGTGCCTGATCCATGCCTTTTAAATTAAAGTCTTTACGGTCGGGTAGGCGGCCCAGGGGTAAAGACTGTAAATATTCGGCTGATGGTGAAATCAGCAGGGTCCGTGCATGATTGTCCGGATTGGCCTTGCGGTGTTTCAGCATTTTGTCGAACCAGCCTGGGGTAATGCTATCGGTAAAATGCGGATACAGCACCAGTCCCTGACTCTGAAACGGCAGGTCAATATGATAGTCAATCAGGCCGCCATCGCGGTAGCTGCCCGGCGCTTCCGGAATATCCCGAATTGCGGACATCACGCCCGGAATTGAGGCCGAAGCCATCAGCCAGCTGGTGACATTGTCCGGCGTTAGCGCATGATAATGGGTAAAGAAATCATCCTGCACCTGAAACTGGTTGCCTTGAGCTGGCTGGCTGATCACGCGCTGCATAAACAGGCGGTTGTGTTTGCGCGCCAGTGCATTGCCGCTGACAATACCAGCCACCGAGGCCAGTAGGGCCAGTGCACGGTCACTCTGGAAAATGTGCTGCGCTTTTACCGAGAGCACGGTCAGATGATAATCCGGATGATCGACCAGCTGCTGTGCCTTGCCATCGACCAGATTCAACAGCATATCGCGGCAGACATGACTGACGTCCTGCCGTGACATTTTTTTATGAAAGCTCAGATTGGTATATAAGTCTGCCAGCCGTTCGGTACCTGCTTTGGCGCCCCAGGCCAGAATGCTGGCAAAACGCCAGCTGCCAATTGAAGAACCAATCAGGGTGCGGCGCTGCGCTGACTGCGGCAAAAACTCGCCAAAAATGGCCTGATCCAGTCCCTGAATACCAATACCTTTTGGACCACCGGCAGCACCCGGAATCATATCGACCTGATCGGGTTGTAGGCCCTGCTCGGCAATCAGCTGCCGGGCCAGATGACCGGCACGAAGGGTGAGGGCAGGTGGACGTTTTTGCAGAATCTGGATCATGGTCAGGCAGAAAAATAAACAGTTGTCTGTATTTTAGGCCAGTGACCAAGGCTCACAAGGGCAGGAATGTTCACTCTCTGACTGCTCAGTCATCCGGCATGTGGTCTGCAATAGCGTGGCATAAAAAACCGGTCATGTGACCGGTTTAAATAATGGGGGATATAAGGCTTCACGCAACTTCGCCCATTTCGCCTTATTTGGCCACGCGCCAGACTGCCAGAATACTGGCCAGCACAATCAGAATGACTGAGACAAACCACGGTGAAATAATCGCAATCGACAGCAGAATCGCCATTACGCTACCAAAGATCCAGCTGCGTTTTTGCTGATGTTCCATTTGCAGACGCATGCTTTGCAGTTCATTCAGCTGTTTGGCATGCCAGGCCGACTGGTTTTTCAGGCCGTTTAAGCTGTCGACCATCAGGGTCGGTAAATCCTGCGCACCCAACAGTAGGTCCGGAATTTTTTGTCCCAGCTCTTTCAGGTTTTTCTGCGGATTCATTTGTGCCTTGACCCAATCGGTGAGGATTGGTTTGGCCAGACTCCAGATGTCCAGTTCTGGATACAGATCGGTGCCTAGACCTTCAACATGCACCAGCGTTTTGAGCAGCAGCATCAACTGTGGAGGAATTTCCAGATGGAAACGGCGGGCAATATCCATCACTTCAATCAGAATACCGGCAAAGTCCAGCTCATGCATGGGTTTGGAGACCATCGGTCCTACCGTGCGGCGCATTTCACGTGCCAAAGCATCCTGATCGGTGCCCGGTGGAATCCAGCCAGCCTGATGCACAATCTGGATCAGCTGCATAAAGTCGCTGTTCATGACTGCCAGTAACATGCGCGCCACGGTCATCTGGTCGTGCTTGGACAGCTCACCCATAATCGCGCAGTCCAGTGCAATAAAGCGTGGGTTTTGCGGATTGATAGTTTCTACAAACACATTGCCCGGGTGCATGTCGGCATGGAAGAAGTTGTCGCGGAACACCTGGGTAAAGAAGATGGTCAGGCCTTTTTGCGCCAGATCGGCGCGGTCCATACCCAAGCGGTCAAAGGTGGCCACATCGGAAATTGGTACCCCGGTAATCCGCTCGGCCACCATCACATCTTTGCTGTCCATATACACTTCCGGCACATACATCATGCTGGAGCCGGTGAAGTAATGACGCATACGGCGGGTATTATCGGCTTCTAAGGTCAGATCGAGTTCTTTCAGGATAATCTGGCGATAGTCCTGAATAATTTCGGATAAATGCAGCGCGCGTGCCGCTTCAAGACGTTTTTCCAGAAAATGGCCGAGCCATTGCAGAATTTCAAAATCCTGCAGAATCTGCTGGCGGATATTAGGACGGGTGACTTTGACCACCACTTCGCGGCCATCGTGCAGGGCAGCGGTATGCACCTGGGCAATTGAAGCAGCTGCCAGCGGCTGCTCATCAAAACGCGCGAACAGGGTGTTGACATCGGCCTTTAAGGATTCCTGAATCCGCATTTGCGCGACATCGGAACCAAAGGGTTTGACCCGGTCCTGCAGCAAGACCAGCTGCTGTAATACTTCAGGTGGAATCAGGTCACGACGGGTCGATAACAGCTGACCGAGTTTAATCGCCAGCGGTCCCATATCTTCCAGGGCCTGTTTCAGCTTGAGCGGATTTTTCCGTTCCTTACTGGACCAGGCCGCCGGATGCATCCGGATCAGACTCAGAATATGGCGGGCTTTTTCTGGTAATTCTTCCGCAGGGAACAACGTGTCGAGTCTATAGTGCGCAGCAATACGCCAAAGTTCGATTAAACGTGAAACGTGCGGAATCATAAATCTCTTTACCTAGTCGTGTGAATCTGGAGTGTCTTCAAGCTGCTTGCGGAGCTGTTGAATCTTGGCCTCTACGCGGTCGATATTCTGGTTCAGGATGCGGGTATCCTGTTGCAGATCATCCATTTGCCAGCGCGGTGCAAACAGGCCGGAATCTTCTTTCAGGGCATCTTCGGCGAAAAACAGCTGACTTTGCAAGGTTTTTTTCAGCTGCTTGGGCGCCAGCTGGATTTTACCCAGCTCATGTGCCAGTGTCGGGCCAACCCATGGCGACAGATGCGCGGCCAGATCGGGTTCGGCCTGCTCGATAATACGCTGGATGTCCTGTAGCAGCTTATAGTCGCCTTGTACCGGAATGGTGCCGACATCATCGGCCAGCAGCAGTTTCAGCAGTTCCACCACATTCTTGACCTGCAAGGTGGCGGTGGCTTCACTGAGCTGCTGTTCGCGCTCAAACGGGCGCTGCTCGAAAATAGACGGTTGGGTTGCCTGTCCGGTAACGGTCGGCTCCAGACGCACCTTGTTTTCATCAAAAAATACATCTACCGACAGTTGCGGCGCATCTATCACCACGCGCAGGGTTTTGCCCTGTAGCTGGTTCAGCTGGATGCGGGTAATCGCATCCAGATTAATGACATGATGGATGCATCGTTCAACGGCACCTAAGGCCAGAATCGACCACATAGCAGTGTCCTTTTCGGAATTAGAGTTTAAAACCGCGGTGCACCGCCACAATACCACCGGTCAGGTTGTGGTAGTCACAGTTCTGGAAGCCGGCATTTTCCATCATACCTTTCAGGGTGCGCTGGTCTGGATGCATACGGATTGATTCCGCCAGATATTTATAGCTTTCAGAATCATTCGCCACCAGTTTGCCCATGATTGGCAGTGCGGTGAACGAGTACAGGTCGTACAGTTTCGAGAACGGTTCAAATACCGGTTTTGAGAATTCAAGAATCAGTAAACGGCCGCCTGGCTTAAGCACGCGGTACATGGCTTGCAGTGCAGCATCTTTATCGGTCACATTACGTAAACCAAAAGAAATGGTCACCAGGTCAAAGCTGTTGTCAGCAAAAGGTTCAAGTGTTTCAGCATTGGCCAGGACGAAATCGACATTGGTACAGCCGGCATCAATCAGACGGTCACGACCGACATTCAGCATCGATTCGTTAATATCTGAAAGGACCACATGGCCGCTTGGACCAACTTCACGGCTAAAAACTTTGGCCAGGTCGCCGGTACCGCCCGCAATATCCAGTACGTGCTGGCCACGACGCACACCCGACATGTTAATCGCAAAGCGTTTCCATAAACGGTGAATACCAAAAGACATCAGGTCATTCATGATGTCGTATTTGCTGGCCACCGAATGAAATACTTCCGCCACTTTCTGGGCTTTTTCTTCGCTGTTTACGGTCTGGTAGCCAAAATGTGTGGTCGCACCGACATTACCGGTATTGGCGCCACGTGGCAGGTTGTATTTTGGAATGCTGCCTGTTACCGGGGTGTCAGTCAGGCGCTGCTCTAGAGACTGCTGCTGACCTTGTGGTGCACCTTCCGGTAATGGCGAGGTTAAGAATGGGCTCACTTTGTCTGTGTTGGTTGCCGTTTCTGGATGGGTAGGCTTTTGCTCTTCATTAGACATAGTGTCACTCCTAACATGAAAATCGGGTTGATGTGGCAGTGCAAGCATGATGACAGATTCTTAGGCGTTGTACAGTCATCGGCCTGCAATTGTCAGGAATAAAATACAGAAAATTGAATTGTTATCCTGATGAACGTGAATGCATATTCGTTTTACTGCTGTTTTTGTACCAAATTTTGGCCATCACATGCAAAAAATTATGTGGCTTTATTGAAAGGGCTGCGGATCTCCCCGATGCACTTTGTCAATAATCTGGCGTTCAACTGCGGTAAATTCGCGGACAAATTTTTCTGCAGATTTCAGCGGTTTCATGGCCACAAAACCATCTTGCATAAACTCGTACATGATATCGAAATTGTATTTATGCGCGGCGCCTTTACACATTTTAAAGGCGGTATAAACCATAAAGGAGCGCATGTATTTGTCCAGGCTTTTGCCCAGTTCATCCAGCATGTCCAGCTGTTTTAAACGCGCGGTGCCCTGATCGAGCTTTAAATAGGTCAGGCGCATCATCTCGTCGCTCAATGGCGTCTGCGCCGGATAATCCTTTAACAGCTGAATGGCAACCTGTTCATCCAGTTGCACTGCTAAAATGGCCAGGGCCACCCCGGAGGTGCCGGTTTTAATGGCATTTTCCGGAATCAGTTTTTCTGCTTTATGTGCGTATTTGGTCAGGCGCGCAATCTGTCCGGCCAGCGCATCAAAATCGGGGCCGCCGTATAAACGGTTTAGAAAATATTCGGCCATCAGCATATTATTTTTTTCGGCAAAATGCGGGGCATGGGTGCGTTGCATGCGCTGTTTCTGCCACAGCTGCACTTCCTGCAAACGTGTGAAAATTTCCGGCTGGCGATGATATTCAAATTGATTATAAAGTTCTAAAAGGTCATCTAAAACCGCAAGTTTGGACATGGAGCGTCTCAATTGTTTTGACTTAAGCGGCATTCTAAAGCCAGTTACATGCACAGGCCATGACAAATTGGTGACAGATTCAGGATCATCGGGTCAGTTTGCACTAGAAATAGACAAAATCAGACAGACGCGCTATACAAAATCATCAGCCGCCCGGCCAGCAGGCTGGTTATACTGAACGGAACAATAAAACAAGAGTGTGTGCCTATGACCGAGCAGAACCCGCAAACAGAATTTCAGTTAATGGATGAAGATCAGCTGTCTGTCGAGCTGATTGAAGCACAATATGCCCTAAAAGACAGCCGCGGTCAGAGCAATGCCAAAAGTCTGGTGATTCTGGTCAGCGGCATTGAGCTGGCTGGCAAAGGCGAGGCGGTGAAACAGCTGCGTGAATGGGTCGATCCGCGTTATTTGCATGTGAAGGCCGATGCCGCACACCTGTTTGATTTCAAAACCAGTTTCTGGCAGCCCTATGCCCGTTTTATTCCGGCCGAAGGGCAGATCATGATTCTGTTTGGCAACTGGTATAGTGATCTGCTCAGCAGTGCCACCCATGTCTCGAAGCCTTTTGATGACAGCCTGTTTGATGAGTATGTGCAGCGTTTTCGGGCCTTTGAACAGGATTTAAAAAACAACCAGGTCGATGTGGTCAAGATCTGGTTTGACCTGTCCTGGAAAACCCTGCAAAAACGCCTGAACGAGATGGACCCGAGCGAAGTGCGCTGGCATAAGATGAATGGCCTCGACTGGCGTAACAAAAAACAGTACGACACCTTGCAAAAGCTGCGCCAGCGCTTTACCGATGACTGGATTATTATTGATGGTGAAGATGAGCAGCTGCGTGACCAGCAGTTTGCCCAGCATGTATTACAGGCTTTTAAAGATTGCCCGGAGCATCCGAAAACTGTTGAGCAGAGCTGGCAGCAGGCGCCCATTCCTGAGGCCTTGCTCAATCCGGACAATGCCGCGCTGGATGAGGGCGACTATAAAGCCGAACTCAAAAAACTCAGCCGCAAAGTGGCCGATGCCTTGCGTTTTGATGACCGCAACGTGGTGATTGTGTTTGAAGGGATGGATGCCGCCGGCAAAGGCGGCGCAATTAAACGGATTGTGAAAAAGCTGGATCCGCGTGAATACGAAATTTATACCATTGGCGCACCGGAAAAATATGAATTACGCCGGCCTTATTTATGGCGTTTTTGGACCAAGCTGCAACCAGAAGAAAAAATCTGTATTTTTGACCGTTCCTGGTATGGTCGGGTACTGGTGGAACGGATTGAAGGTTTTGCCAGTGACCTGGAATGGCAACGCGCGTATGCGGAAATTAACCGCTTTGAACAGGATTTAACCGAGCATCAGACCGTGATTATCAAGTTCTGGCTGGCGATTAGCAAAGATGAGCAGGAACAGCGTTTTAAAGCGCGTGAACAGACTGCACATAAACGCTTTAAAATTACTGAGGAAGACTGGCGGAACCGGAATCGCTGGGATGATTATTTAAATGCCGCAGCCGATATGTTTGCCCATACCAGCACCGAGGATGCACCGTGGCATATTATTGCCACCAATGACAAAAACAGTGCCCGGATTGAAGTGCTGAAAACCATCTTGAAACAGCTGAAAGTCGATTAAGCCGGCAGCAACCATGCATGAAACAGCCATAAAAATGCCGGTCACTGGACCGGCATCAGATTGAGGAAAAAGGCTTAGCCATTGACCACCTGGGTCTGTTTCTGCTGGATGCCTTTGGCAATCTTATAGCTTTCTTCTACATGCGCTTCGGCGACTTTTTTCATGACAAAATAGCCCAGACTGGCCGCCACCAGCTGTCCGCCTAAAGGAATAAATTTGGTGACTTGCTTCGTGATCACTTTCGCGGCAACATTGTTCAATGATTTTTTGACGGCGGTACGTGCCACCACCAAACCGGAAAATTCAATGCCGCGTTTACGCAGTTCCTGCCAGTGAATCTGCTTGGTTTCCGGGTCATAGACACTGACCTGTTCCGGCGACAGACCAAAACGGGCATTAATTTCAGGAATCAGTTGTGACAAAATACCGACGTCAATCACGACATCTAAAAATGGAACCGGAATGACCGCCGCGCCTGCGGACACGTAGGCCCGTTTTCTGACCAGCTCCAGACAGTCAGCACGAACTTGCTCTAAATTTAAATTGGGGTCAATCGAGTTGGGAATCTTGTCTATTTTCATAATATTAAATACCTTAAGCGGTGTATCGATTTTTTTATTGAAGCACTATTAAGGTACGTATTTCAAAGCATTTTTGAATCGAACCATGAGCTAAAAGTGACATAGGCAACTGCAAAAGTATAGTAATGAATCTTTATGGTTTTGTAGATATCATGGCAAAAGTTTAACAGGGTAGAGCGTTATGGGGATTCATGTCATTCAAAGTCAGCGTGTCGATGTACTGGTCGAGGCGATGCTGAAGACAGTCCGTAAACCTGCAGCGCATCCGCTGGAGGTATTAAAAACCCAGCACTTTATTGTGCCGTCCCCTGCGGTGGAAGCCTGGTTAACCCAGCGTCTGGCCGAACATCAAAGCATCTGTGCCAATACCGAGTTTCATCACCGGATTCGCGGTTTCCAGTGGAGTGCCTATCAATGGGTGCTGCATGATCAGAAGGACTTGGTCCGTCAGGCCAATATTCCACGAATTATCATTAAATGGCGCGTATTTCAGGCGCTAAAAGAATTTATTCAGCCGGAACAGAATCCGCTAGCAACCAGCCATGCGCTGTTTCCGATTATCCAGCGGATTTATGCCAGTGCCGACCGGCTGGAACAGCCGCTGGAACGCCAGCTGAAAAAACAGAGCATGTTGTATTGGGTGGCCGAACAGGTATCCAAACTGTTTAGCCACTATATGACTTATCGTGGGCATTGCCAGAAAGGCTGTGGCGAGCAGTGCCGCTGTCCGACCAACTGGCTGATGCAATGGGGCCGTGATCAGGCCCTTGATCTGGAGCAGATGTTCTTTAAAACCGACAGCGAAGTGTCGGGCTTTATGCTGCAGCAGGCAGAAGAACTGGAGGCGTGGCAGCGCTGGCTGTGGCAGGCAGTTTTTCATGAAGATTTTGAGCAGATGCAGCAGATTGACCAGCTGTTCTGGCAGGCGCTGGGCAGTCCGGAGCAGCCGGGCAAGGCGCTACGCAAATTACCGAAACAGCTGGTGGTATTTACCTTGCTGGACTTGCCGCCGCAGCAGTTACAGTTCCTGCGCCGTTTAGGTCAGTACATTGAAATTTTTATCCTGCATTATAACCCTTCACAGGAATACTGGGCCGACAGCGTCGATCCGAACTGGAAGGCACGTTATGATGCGCGGGTGAAACAGCGTTTTCTGGCGCAGCATCCACAGGCCAATGATGCCGAGATTGCCCAGTTTTTCGAACAGTTTACCCTGCATTTTAATGCCCAGAACCGCGAGTCGCGTCATCCCTTGCTGACCCGTCTGGGCAAGCAGGCACGCGATCATTTCTCCTTACTCTCTGCCTTATCTTCCGGTGAAGAAGGCGTCTGGGCCGATCTGTTTATTGATGACTATCAGCCCAGCTTATTGGGCAAGCTGCAGGCCGATATCCTGTATTTAAATGAACCGGCCGCGCATCAATATGCTTTAGAGCAGCATGATGATTCCATCCAGATTCATGTCTGCCATTCCAGTCTGCGTCAGCTGGAAGTGTTAAAAGACCAGCTGTTGCACTGGCTGTCGCAAGGCACGAAAGAGCAGCCGCGCCGGCCAAGCGATATTCTGGTTTTAAGTCCGAATTTAAAAGAGATTGAGCCTTTAATCCGCAGTGTCTTTGCGCCGCCACCGAGTGCGCGTGATCTGGGCAATCCCTTACATGACAGTAGCCGGTTGGCCCAGCACAGCGTGTATTTGCCAATTCAGATTGCCGGGGTCAGCCAGCTGGATGTCAGCAATGCCTGGCGCGCCGTGGCCGGCCGGATTCGTCTGTTACAGGGCCGCTTTAGTCTGGATGAATTTGCTGACTGGCTCGGGCTAGCGGCCAGTTTGCAGCGTTATGAGCTGGACATTACCCAGCTGGAGCGTTTGCTGGAGCTGCTTAGTGCCGCCGGTTTTAAACGCGGTTTTGATGCCGAGCATTTGCAGCGCAGCCTGAGCGCCGATGATCAGGATTATCGCTTCAGTTTTAAATTTGCGCTGGATCGTCTGGCGCTGGGGCTGGCCATTCCGGAACATACCCTGTTTCAGGACACCCTATGTTTTGCCGAGGTAATGCCGGCCGATTTTGAACTGATTGCCAAACTGATCCAGATTTATCAGGACCTGGCCGAGCGCCGGCACTGGATGATTGCGCATGAACGCGGCGAGAACACGCGGGCCGAACAGTGGCTAAAACGCTTAATGCAAGACATTGACGAGTTTAGCGCAGCTGGTGTCACCGCGCTGGAAAACGTCTATAAAATCATTAAAAAGCAATACCGTATGCTGACTTTGGCCAGCTATTATGATGAGCAGGACCGGCATGCACTGGCGGCCTTAAGTCTGCCTTTGCCGTATATATTGGAAGAAATTGAAGCACAGCTGGCAGCACAACTGGAACAGGCTGAACCAAGCGGCCAGATTACCTTTTGCCAGCTGGGCCAGCTGCGTCCGCTGCCGTATAAACTGGTGGTGATGCTGAATCTGGACAGTGGCAAATTCCCGAATCGTAATGTGCAGCTGCCATTCGATTTAATGCAGTTGCTGAAACCGCAACTGGGTGACCGCTCGCGTCTGGAAGATGATCAGGGTGCATTTTTGGATGCACTGCTATTGGCGCAGGACAAGGTCTGGCTGTTTTATAACGGCTTTGATGTCAATGACGGGCAGGTGCGTGATCCGTCCAGCATCTTACAGGAGCTGATTCAGCATCTGGCGCTGATTGTTGCCGCGCCGCAGCCCGAGTCTGCGCTGAACCAGACCGTGAGTATTGACGGGATTGAGGTGCCGGAGCAGTTGCGTCAGCTGTACTGTGTGCACCGTTTACAGCCGTTTGATCCGCTCGGTTTTGAATCCAGCGAGATCATCCGTTTTCAGGACCAGTGGTATGCAGTGGCACAGCAGATTCGTCAGCCGGGTGGGCAGCGCAGTCACTGGGCCAATCAGCCTTATCCTTTATTGACCCAGGATTTGCAGGTGCTGGACAGCCAGCAATGGATTCAGGACATGATTTTCCCGGCGCGGCTGTATTTAAAAAGTGTCGGGGTGGAAAACCTACGTCCGGAACAGCGCAGCGATCAGGCCGAGCCGTTATTGCTGGATGGTTTGGGTCGCTATACCATCCGCGATTTTCTGAAACAGCAGCACGATACGCCCGATCCGGCACTGTTACAAGACCGCCTGCCGATTGGCAAAATTCGTGAAGGCAGCTGGACCATGAGTCTGGTCGAACAGCAGCAGCTACAGGCCCGCTTGCAGCACTATGCACCGAGTGAAACGACTATCACCCGACAGGTCTGGAAAGTGCGTCCTGACTTGCACATCCGCCTGACCCTGCCAAAACAGGGCGCCGAGCGCTGGGTTAGTCTGGAAGCGTCCAGTGCGCGTGCCAAACGCCGTACCGCACTCTGGCTGGAATATCTGCTCTGGCTGGCCTATCTGAATCTGGGTGATGGCGGCCAGCAGCATCAGCGGATTGTGGTATTTAGTGATGATACCGTCTGCTGTGAAGGAGTCAGTTCCAATCAGGCCAGACAGTGGCTGGAACACTGGTTTAAGGCTTGGGACTATGGCCAGCGCCAGCCTTTGGTGCTGCCATCGGCCTTGCTGCTGAAAGTGGCGGAAAAAGGCAAGCAGCATGAATGGGAACCCGATGCCGAACAGCGTATGCAGCTGAAAGATCTGGATGGCTTGTATAAGGACTGGAATGATTCGGGCCAGTTTAGTGCCTTTTCGGTGGCCGACAACGAAGCCTGCAAGCATCATCGTGACTGGCAGTTTATTTTGCAGGAGCAGGATGCCAGTTTATTATTGGCGCATGCCTGTGAACAGTTTTCCTATGATTTATACCAGCCGATTTTCTGGCACCAGCAGACGCTTGAGGAGTAAATGATGGCCGCTACTCCACATTCTTCGCCGCTATCTTTCCAGCCCATTACTGACATGCAGTTCAAGGGGCTGCACTGGATTGAAGCTTCGGCTGGCACCGGCAAGACCTATACCTTATCCAGCCTGATTGTACGGATTTTTCTGGAAGCCTATTTACCCCATCAGGTGGTGGCGACCACCTTTACCCGTGCCGCCGCGGCCGAGCTGAAAAGCCGGATTCGTGCACGTCTGGTTGAAACCCTACGTTATTTTGAACAGTGCCAGTCTTATACCGAAGCTGAACTGCAAGCTAAGGCCCAGACCGAGTCCGATCCGCTATTGCAAAAAGTGCTGGCGGATTATGCTGCCAAACCGGACTTTGCCCGTGACCGGCTCAAGCTGGTGATTGACCAGCTGGATGAACTGTTTGTGGGTACCCTGGACAGTTTTAGCCAGAAGTTATTGCGAGAATTCAGTTTTGAATGCGGTAAGATTGAACGCGCTGATATTACTGATGATGCCAAAAGTTATGTGCATCAGCTGATTCATGATGTGCTGCGGCAATGGCTACAAGCCCAGCCACAGCAGGTGGTGAATTATCTGCTGTTGCAAAAGAAACTCAAGCATGTCGACGCCTATGTGGGTATTGTTGAAAATACCCTGAATTTTGCCTCGGCCCAGTTTCGTGAAGTACCGGCGCCCGAACTGGATTTAAACCAGTTTGAAGCAGCCATTGATGAGCTGTTACAGCTGGATCTGGCCGATGTCGACAGCCTGAGCGACTATTATCTGGAGCAGGGCCAGTACGCTGCACTGGTCGGGAAAAAGTGGCGCACCAATCAGCTGATGCAACACACCTTATGCGAGGCTTTGCCCGCATTGCTAGAGGCGTTGTCTCAGCAACGTGGCTATGCCCTGTTTGCACCGCATTTTGAAAAAACCTTAAAGCTGTGTACCGATTTATCCACCAAAAAAGTGCTGAACAAATGCCCGGACGAGGTGCTGACGCAATTTGAACAGCATGCGGTGATTCAACGGCTGAAAGCTTTCTGCCAGCAGTTGCAGCAACTGCAACTGGATTTAGAGCTGCTGGATGCCTATCTCAAATACTATTTAAGCCGCGAAGTGAAAAAACGCCTGCCGCAGGTGTTGCAGCAAAAAGGTGAAACCACCTTTGCCCAGCAGATCCGCAGCCTGTCAGAAGCCTTGCAGGGCGAGCAGGGACTGCGTTTTGCCCAGTTTGTGCACAGTAAATATCCGTTGATTCTGGTCGATGAATTTCAGGATACCAACCAGGATCAGGACAGTATGCTGGCCAGTATCTGGCGTCATGCCCGCTATTATCAGCAGGGCTGCATGATTATGGTCGGTGATCCAAAACAGGCCATTTATGGTTTCCGCGGCGGTGATATGCTGACCTATAACAAGGCCCGGGCCGATGTGCAGGCCAAACAGGGGCGCCTGTATAGCCTGAAATACAATCATCGTTCTATTCCGGCTTTGGTGGAAGTGGTCGATGCCTTGTTCCAGCGCCAGATGGATTTTGGTGAAGAGGTGCAATATAGCCTGGTAGAAGCCGGACCTCGCCCCCATCCGGCCTTAATTGACGGGCAAGGGGAAAACCGGCAGCCCTTACGCTGGTTAATGCTGGAAGACAAGAACAATGAAGCATTGCAGGTGGCCTGGAAAATCCGGGCGCTTTTAAATCAGGCGGCGCAGCAGCAGATCTATCTGCAAAATGGTCAGGAGCGCAGCCCGCTAATTGAAGATGATATTGCAGTGCTGTCCAAAAACCATGACGGGCTGGACAAGGTGCAGTATGAACTGGAGCGGCTCGGAATCCGGGTGAACCGTCCATCCAAACGCAGTGTGTTTGACAGCCAGATCGCCAAAGATGTGGGGGCGGTGCTGACCGCAATCATGCATCCTTATGATGAAGCCAAAGTCAAACGGGCCTTGTTAAGCCGCCTGCTGAATTTTAATTTACAGCGCTTACTGGAACTGGAGGCCCATCCGGCCGGCCTGAGCCAGTTTATGGATGATTTTGACTGCATCCGCAGCATCTGGTTTGAAAAAGGCTTTTTAAGTGCCTGGCAATATGCCCTGAACCTGTTTCAGGTCTGGGAGAATCTGGTCGCCCATCACAGCCGTGACAATGAACGGGTGGTGGTCAATCTGCGCCATTTAAGCGAACTGCTTAGCCAGCACAGCGAACATTATCAGGGTGCACAAACCCTGTATCAGTGGTATTTAAAACAGTTGCAGGCGCCAAGTGAACGCGAGTGGGAACTGGAGCGAAAACTGTCCAATGCCGCCGGGGTACAGTTGATGACCATCCACCAGTCCAAAGGGCTGGAGTTTAAAGTGGTGTTCTTGTTGGGGGCGGATAAGGATTTTCGTGAGGTCAACAAAACCCTGAATTTTTCGACTGTTCAGGCGGTCAATCCGCTGACCGGTCAAACCGAGCAGCAGCGTCTGATTGCGGTAAATGCAGCAGCCTTGCTCAGTGCAGAGGATCAACAACAGCATCAGCTCCGGGCCGAAGCCGAGCAGCGCCGTTTGTGGTATGTGGCACTGACCCGGGCCAGTCATCGGGTCTATGCCATTTTGCAGGATCAGAGCGGAAAATCCTGCTCCGGTCTGGCCTTCTGGCGCGGTCAGGGCAGCGACGTTTTCCAGCATCCGCATTGTGGCGATGAAGCGTTGCTGACTGAAAAGCCGCCAAGGCTGAAGCTGCAGCAGCATGAGCAGACGCTGCCATTAACGGCAAAGACTTTCCCGCAGCAGCGTTTTTATCCGCGCAGTAAAACCAGTTTTAGTGCCCTGGCCCAGCATTTAAGCCGTAAACAGGCGATTGATGCGCTGGCGGCGCATATTGAGCAGCACAGCAGTGCCGCCGATGAGCTGCATCAGCCAGTAGCGGTCGACGATGTCGAAATCCTGAATCAGCCGATTGCCTGGATTAAACGCCAGTTCCCGATGGGCACGCTGGCCGGTAATTTCCTGCATGAGATTTTTGAACACATTGATTTTCAGGATCAGCAGGACTGGCCGCTGGAAATCCAGCGCCGTTTTAAAAATGATTATCCTTCTTTGTGGCAGGAGCTGCAGGACAAGTTTAGTCAGGAATATCCGGAACATACGGAGGAAATCTTGCTGAGCTGGCTGTCGGCATGGCTGCTGGATGTTCTGAGTACACCGCTGCATCCGGGCTTTCAGTTAAAACAGCTGGCGCCCGAGCAGTATCTGGCAGAATTTCCGTTTTATCTGTCCTTGTCCGATCAGGTCTTGGCGATCAAGCGGATTCATCAGCTGTTTGATGAATATGGCATTCAGATGCTGGATTTTCATGATGCCAATTCGGCGCGCTATTTAACCGGTTCGATTGACCTGGTGTATTTTGATGGCCACCGTTACTATATTGCCGATTATAAAAGTAACTTTTTAGGCGCCGATCAGTCGCATTATCAGGCAGCCTCGGTGCAGGCCAGCATGTCACAGTCCAGTTACTGGCTGCAGGCCGGTCTGTATCTGGTGGCCCTGCATCGCTACCTGAAAGTCCATCTGGAAAATTACGATATTTATCAACATTTAGGTGGGGCCAGCTATTTGTATTTGCGCGGCATGAATGGTCAGGCCGGGCAGGGCGTGTACCATTGGAAACCGCCGGTCGAGTTTATTTTGCGACTGGATGCACTGTTGGGGAATCCAACTGTCGATCAACTGGGGAAAATTGCCTAAATCATTTAATAACATTTAAAGAAAGAATGATTTAGCATGTGGATAACTTTGAGGATAATAGTGTGGACAACCAGCGGACAGTTTTAGCAGCAACGCCTGAAACCCAAACCCCGGCATGGTTTGCGCTTTGGAGTAACTATCTTTTACAGGCGCCTTTTTTTCAGGCGGAAAGGCGAGAAGATTCCGCTAAAATCATCGCGCAGTTGCTGGAGGCTACTCTCAATGGTGACAGCTGTATAGCCGCTTCTGCCGAACAGGTGGCAGCGTTGGCCAATCTGGTCGGTTCCGGTTCTGAACCGGGTTCGGTGGCGCCGTTTATTTATGACCAGCAGCATTTATACCTGTACCGTTATTGGGCGCTGGAGTCGGCGCTGGCACAGCAGGTGGCACGCTTAAAACAGCAAGCTGTTACGGCGGTAGATGTGTCGGACTATCTGCATTTATTGGAAGACCAGCACCAGCAGCAGGCGCTCAAAATGACTGCGACTACCGCTTTTAACCTGATTACGGGCGGTCCGGGTACCGGTAAAACCTATACTTTGGCGCGGATTATTGCCGTGCTAAACCAGGCCTTGCCGGAAATCCGGATTGCCATGGCGGCCCCGACCGGAAAAGCCGCGCAGCGTATGAAAGAAGCACTGCAGAATTCCTTTGATGATCCGAAAATTGCCAATCTGGTCAGTGACGATCTCAAACGCCTGACCCCGATTACCATCCACCGGCTTTTGGGCCTTGGCAACCGGCAGCAGCCACGTTTTCATGCCCGGCAGCCGTTGCCTTATGACCTGATTGTGATTGATGAAGCTTCCATGCTGGACCTGAATCTGGCCAGCATGCTGTTCAATGCCATTGCTGAACAGACCCGGGTGATTTTACTTGGGGATGCGCAGCAGCTGGCGTCGGTCGATGTTGGTTCGGTGCTGGCCGATTTACAGCAGGTGCCGGCACTGGCAGATAATCATGTGCATCTGGTCACCAGTCGCCGTTTTAAAGCCGGTGCCTTAATTGGTGAAATGGCCCGCTTTATTCAGCAGCAAACGGCTGAACAGCCGGCCGCGCAAATCTTGCAGCAGTTTGCCGCACAGCTGGTGCAGCCGGGCGAATTACAGGCCGTAACTTTAACGCCGGATATGGCCGATGTACTGCAACTGGAATATTTACCCGATGAAGCCCCGGATCCCATAGCCGGGCAGGGCTATTATGACAAACTGATGCTGGGCTATCAGGGCTATGTGCACAGCCTAAAACAGTATTTACAGGCCGATGATCCAGACGCGGTGGTGGCGCAGGTGGTGAAAGCCTTTGACCAGTATCGGATTCTGACTGCAATTCGGCATGGTGGCTTGGGCTTGCAACAGCTGAACATGCAGATTGAGCAGCGTTTGTTGCAGCAACTGGCTCTGGACGTGGCCAAGCAGGGCGACTGGTATGTCGGCCGGCCGGTAATGATGACCTATAACGACTATCAGCTCGGCCTGTCCAACGGTGATATTGGCCTGTGTCTGCAACGTCTGCGTGAGGGCAACCGGCAGTTTGAAGTGTATTTCCCGAGTCTGGATAAATGGGTGCCAGCCACACGCTTGCCAAAAAATATTGAAACCGCATTTGCTCTGACCATTCATAAATCTCAAGGTTCGGAGTTTCAGCATGTGGCGGTGGTGCTGGATCAGGCCGCGCAGAATCTGCTGAGCAAGGAACTGATCTATACCGCCATTACCCGGGCCAAATCGGTGGTGAGTTTACTGGCCGACCGGCAGGCGCTGGTACAGGCCTTAACCGTGAAAACCAGCCGTAACAGTGGTGTGTTAGAAAAAGTAAATGAACATTTGTCATTATAAAGTTGGCATAAATAAACCCGGCCGTTGTAAGAAAATGCTTACAACGATTCGAGAAATTTGCGCATAGAGCTTTGCCTGAGTTTTTGAGAAGATGACTTCACACAAAAGCTCAACACGGAAAGTTGAGGAAAATCGCAAAACCAGAATAAGAAAGTCGAGAGACAGCGAGCTTACATTGAAGTAGGTGAAAAAAAGAGGAAACTTACAGCCGCTAAGCCTTGTAGTTTTGGGAGAGACTACAGGGCTTTTTTATTGGCAGTTCAAAATCAAAAAAATGAAGCGTCATTCATCGACGTAAGCGAAAACGTACAAGGAGAGAGGTAATTATCTGCTTCTTTCCCCAAGGGCTTGTGGCAAAATCTATCACATAAGGAAAGCCAATTAAAACAGGGAATGTTGATTAGAAGAAGGCCAAAGCCTCGCTATACATCACAATAAATAAAATTAGAACAACGAAAAAAGAAGAAACTACAGCGCAAAAAATAGCCCGGGAATTTATTCCCGGGCTATTTTTATTCCACTTCAGCTTATTTACGTTTCATCATCCCGGATTTCTCTTTGGTGTTTTATGAATAGAATCAATCCTCCGGGCAGACGCTGCATCATTCATGTGACATCGCATCGGATAATTCATGGCTTTTTCGCGTTGTGTTTTGCAATTTAAGCGGTTTTGTCTTAAAATAATGCACTTGCTGTAGTGATGCACGGCAGTCAGACAGATGCTTGACATCGGTTTGATTTTTATCAAGGTATTTTATAAGCATCTCGGAGAAATCGAATGGCTTTAACAAACGCAGATCGCGCAGAGATCATCGCTAAATTTGCTCGTGCTGAAAACGACACTGGTTCACCAGAAGTTCAAGTAGCTCTTTTAACTGCTCAAATCAATGACTTACAAGGTCACTTCAAAGAGCACAAACACGACCACCATAGCCGTCGCGGTCTGATCCGTATGGTTAACCAACGTCGTAAATTATTAGACTACTTAAACGGTAAAGATCACGGTCGTTATGTTGCGTTGATCGGTGCTTTAGGTTTACGTCGTTAATTCGATTTAGACTTTTATTTTCGGGTTATTGCATGCGTTGCGCTGTATGTCTGAAAACTAAAGTGTACCCGGCGTTGACCGGGTAATTAAGAAGGGGCGATTGTTTCGCTCCTTCTTTGTGTTTAAAAAACCTATATTTCTAGTGAGGTCGGCTTCTAAGCTTTGTCATTTACTTGAACCTGAGTCGTGAATGCCAAACCTTAGGGGTCTCCACTAGAATAAAATCAGGAAACAAAAATACATGTCAATGTTTAATATTATTCGTAAAGAATTCCAATATGGTCAGTACAACGTGGTACTGGAAACCGGTCGTGTTGCACGTCAGGCCAACTCGGTTTTAATCACCATGGGTGGTGTATCGGTACTGGTGGCGGTAGTTGCACAGCCAACAGCAAAAGCCGGTCAGGACTTTTTCCCACTAACCGTAAACTATCAAGAAAAGCAATACGCTGCTGGCCGTATTCCGGGTGGTTATGGCAAACGTGAAGGCCGTGCGTCTGAGGCAGAAACTTTAATTTCACGTCTTATTGATCGTCCAATTCGTCCATTGTTCCCGGAAGGTTATTACAACGAAATCCAGGTAACAGCAACAGTTGTCTCTTCTGACAAAACCATGGAAGCGGATATTGCTGCCATGTTAGGTACTTCAGCAGCACTGGCAATTGCGGGTACACCGTTCCGTGGCCCAATTGGTGCAGCACGTGTGGGTTTAATCAACGGTGAATACATCCTGAACCCGAACCACGAACAGCTGGCACAGTCTGACCTTGACCTCGTGGTTGCAGGTACAGAAGCTGCAGTACTGATGGTTGAATCTGAAGCGAAAGAACTGTCTGAAGACCAGATGCTGGGCGCAGTGTTATTCGGTCATGACGAAATGCAAATTGCGATTCAGGCGATTAATGAATTTGCAGCAGCGGCTGGCGCAACTGAGTCAACCTGGACTGCACCAGAGAAAAATGAAGACCTTCGCGCGAAATTAAAAGAAGCGTTTGAAGCGAAAATCTCTGAAGCCTATACCATTGCAATCAAACAAGACCGTTATGCTGCTTTGGATGCATTGCAAGCAGAGGCGGTTGCGCAGTTCGTACCTGAAGAAGATGTAGATGGCATCGCAGATGACCTGAATGAACTGTTTGAAGATCTGAAATACCGCACTGTACGTGACAACATCCTGTCTGGTAAGCCGCGTATTGATGGTCGTGACACCAAAACTGTACGTGCGTTAGATGTACAGGTGGGCGTTCTTGATCGTGCTCACGGTTCTGCGCTGTTCACCCGTGGTGAAACACAGGCGTTGGTAACAACGACTCTTGGTAACACCCGTGATGCATTAATGGTTGATACCCTGGCTGGAACCAAAACTGACAACTTCATGTTGCACTACAACTTCCCGGCTTACTCGGTTGGTGAAACGGGTCGTGAGTCTGGTCCTAAACGTCGTGAAATCGGTCACGGTCGTCTGGCACGTCGTGGTGTACAAGCGGTTCTTCCAGCTGCTGACCGCTTCCCGTACGTAATCCGTATTGTATCGGACATTACTGAATCGAACGGTTCATCTTCTATGGCGTCTGTATGTGGTGCATCTCTGTCACTGATGGATGCCGGTGTTCCACTAAAAGCACCAGTTGCGGGTATTGCGATGGGTCTGGTCAAAGAAGGCGAGCGTTTCGCAGTGCTTTCTGACATCCTGGGTGACGAAGACCACCTGGGCGACATGGACTTTAAAGTTGCCGGTTCTGCCAACGGTATTACTGCGCTGCAAATGGACATCAAAATCGAAGGGATCACTGAAGAGATCATGGAAGTGGCATTGAACCAGGCTTATACCGGTCGTATGCACATCCTGAACGAAATGAACAAAGTGATTTCACGTGCACGTCCAGAAATTTCAATGCATGCGCCTACCTTCCAGGTCATTACCATCAACCCGGACAAAATCCGTGACGTGATTGGTAAAGGCGGTGCAACCATTCGTCAAATCACTGAAGAAACCAAAGCGGCAATTGATATTGAAGACAACGGTACCGTTCGCGTATTTGGTGAAACCAAAGCAGCTGCACAAGCGGCTATTGCCAAAATTCAGGCTTTAACTGCTGAAGTTGAACCAGGCAAAATCTACGCCGGTAAAGTAATTCGTATTGTTGAATTCGGTGCCTTCGTAAACATCATGCCGGGTACAGATGGTCTGCTGCACATTTCTCAAATTTCAAATGAGCGTGTAGCTAACGTGACTGACGTACTGAAAGAAGGCCAGGAAGTGAAAGTCCAGGTTGCAGATGTCGACAACCGTGGCCGTATCAAGTTAACCATGAAAGACATTGATCAGGCTTAATTTCAGGCCCTGATGAATTGAAAAAGCCCGCTTTATGAAGCGGGCTTTTTTATGGCATGATCGCAAAATAAAATGGCAGGAATGTGGATGCACGCGGATGCAACAGTATTATTTTTCCCTCCATGACACCACACAACAGTTATTTCTGCATCGGGGGCCGGCCGCCGAAACAGAATTTATCTAGCTGGACTATACCCGGGAAGATGTACGCCAGCATCCGGAACAGTGGCAGCAACAGGTACTGCAGCACACCCAGCTGTGGCTGAATGAATATCATCTGCGAGATATTTTAAATCTGGAACATCCCTGTAATTTCGACAGTCTGGAAGATTATGACCTGCTGATTTTCCGCAAACTGATTACTCCGGATGACCAGATTTATAACTTTAATGACGAAGCGCATGAGCATGTGTTTGGCTTAAGCACCACACCGGTCAGTTTTATTCTGACCCCGCAGGTGCTTATTACGGTGAGTGAGCAGGGCAATAAAGCCATCGAAAATTATATTGCCCGTTTAGATACCATTTTAAGCCGGCCGGCTGAAGAGCAGAATAAACCAAAAAAACTGGCGACCTCGCCTCTAGATTTGGCCTTACGTTTACTGAACAGTATGGTCGATGACTATTTAAACCTGCGTCATCCTTTAACCCGCCGGGTCGAGTTTTGGCAGCGTGAGCTGTTGCAGGGCCATCGCCGTTTTAACCAGTGGCATCAGTTGCTACAGGAAAATATGGCATTTCAGCATGTGGAAAATCTGTGTGAAGAACAGATTGATACCTTGCAGGAACTGCGCGATGAAATTGTCGAAAACTATCTGCATTTAAAAGGCAAGAAACGCAGTGAAAAACAGGAAATCATGCTGGTGCGGGTAGATGACTTAAGCAGCCATGTGGCCCGCATCCAGAAACATACCTTGCGTTTAAGAAGTGCCATTCAGGCGGCCATTGACCTGCATTTTTCTGCCATTGCCAACCAGACCAATGAAAATATGCGGATTCTGGCGATTATTACCGCGGTGTTTGCACCCTTAACCCTGTTAACCGGAATTTACGGCATGAATTTCGTGATGATTCCGGGGCTGGATTCACCCTATGCTTTCTGGGTGATGCTTGGCACCATGCTTATTACCACCTTGTTGCTGCTGTATTATTTTTATCGGCGGCATATGGTGGGGCGCGGTGAAAAAAGTGTGCTGGACATGCTTTCGCAGCGGCCGGATCGGACCCGGATGGACCTGTTCTGGTTTCTGGATTATGTGCCTGGCAAGCCATTACTGCCGGAAGGTCAGAACGCTCTTCGAGATTCTCAGCTTAAACCAAAATAATGCAGCCTTCATTTGCCTGCCCGAAAGAAAGCATCTGCTTTCTTTCGGGCAGCGTGCAGATTTCATCGCACTGCAATAAAAACCGGTTAAGGTGAAGATGAAGGATTTTGCTGGGCCTGCTGCAAAAGCTGATAAATCTGATCTTTCAGTTTTAATTTTTTGCGTTTCAGCGCCTCGATATCATCATTAATCTGATGAACCGGATCAAGCTCGAGCTGGCTGATTTTCCGGTCCAGATGTTCATGATCTTCAAACAGGCGCGCAAAATGTGGGTTGTCTTCGCGCAGTTGTTGCATTAATTCCCGAAACTCCGGGAACATGAGTTTGACCTTTTTGTTGCATTCTTTTGTTTTCATTGCGACCGTCTATTTTCCCAAAAATAAAGAGAGGGAAATACGCAGATTTCCCTGTAGAGAGTAAATGGCGTGGTGCCTAGCTTTGTCTTAAATGCAGATGTTTGACTTCTTTGCGCAAATTTTGCAGCTCATCAATCAGATCGAGCATCATGGCGACGGCAGAAAAGCTGGCATTAAAATCACGTTGCAGGCGATAGGCCTGGCGGGCACGAGAGACATCTTCCCCAAAAAACTGGTGAATCCGTTCTTCCGGACGTGAAGGGAGAATGTCATATTCTAAAAGCTGTAATACCCATTCCGGGCTTTGACCACAAGCTTCAGCAAAATGCTCTAAATCAAAAGATACGCGCTCATCTATAATTTCAGCTTGTGGGCGACCAGACTGGGAGTTTTCGCGATATTGGATCGTGGTCATGGCTTACTCCTTTTAGCTTGAACTTGTTAAAACAAGGAAGAGCAGATGCATGGGTTGTTCTAACGTAATTTCGGGTCTATGCGCTGCGCTCTTGTTGTTTTATCTGAAGGATTAATTTTATTTAAAACCATATTTCAGCATTTGGCTGTTTTGTTTGGTATTCCTTTGTGCTTGAAACGTAGCCTTGCTTGCTTTTTCGCCATTTTGCTGGCACCAAGGACGCTCAGCAGGCCTACTTTTGGCTAATCTCCAGTTTAAATAAACTGTTTAAATTTTATTCATTATTCAGGCTTTCGAGAGGGACGGACAGAGGGTAGAGCAACTATATTGTTTCAAATTATGTCCATATCATTAAGATAAAATGAAGGCTTCCGTAGAAGCCTCTTGTAAACTTGTTGAAGAATCAGTATTTAATCCAGGTCACGCTACGACCAATCACGGAAACACCGACATAGCCGCGTAAGGTCAGGCGTTTACCGTTGGCACTTAGGCGTGCCTTGCCTTTATAGACTTTGCCACCAATCGGGTCGAGTACACTGCCTTGCACAAACTGTAACGGGTTTTTTGGATCCTGCTTAAAGCCCCAGATAAATGGCAAGCCGATAAACGGTTTGTTTTTAAGCTGGCCCGGACATTGGTGGCAAATATTCATTTTTTCTGCACCCGGAATGTTGCGGGTTTCAACAATAATACCTTCATAGGTGCCATCTGGCTTTTTACGGATTTCGACATCGGCACGGGAATAACTGGTACGGTCATCAATTGTTTTCCATTTCCCCACCAATGGATCATTCTCTGCGAAAGATACGCCTGAAACTGTTGCCAAAAGCAATCCAGCAACAATCCCTGTAAATCCCTTTTTCATGATTATTATCCCACAACGCAATGCGCGTTATTAAAATTAGAGTAAAGTACCTAATTCTATAGAAGAAAATACTGTTAAATCAATGAGATAATAAGTGAAAACGATCACAATAAGATATGAAACTGCTAAGTAGTTTAAGCTATTGCGTGCGCTTGAATTCATCAGTCAGGTTATAAACTGAATATGTGCTTGCGGTAGATGAATAAAGCGGTATGGTTTGTCGTAATCCAGTCGCTTAAAAAAGATGAGTAACAGCTTGAGCGAGATTGATGCTGAGTTCAGTAAAAAGCGTGCGCTATTTGAAGCTATATCTACAGCGCAAAAAGCTTGAATAAACGTATGAAACTAAATATAAAAAAAGAGACCAAACCGTTCTCCGGTTTGATCTCTTGGTCGGCTTGAATGGTGCGGCTTAGCTTAGGTGTTCACCAAACAGGCCGAGTGCTTCTTCTGCAGTAAACTGATAACGTGCATTACAGAACTGGCAATCCATCACAATCGGGTTTTGATGTTCCAAGGTTTCGCGTACTGCATTGGCCCCAATCTGGGTCAGTGCCGTAGCACAGCGTTCTTTGGAACAGGTACAGCCAAATTTAAGATGTTCAACTTCTGGCAGACGTACTTCTTCTTCGTTGTACAGACGGTACAATACTTCCTGAACTTCCAGATCGGTCAGTTCGCTGGTTTTCAGGGTTTCGGTCAGCATGGTCAGACGTGGCCATAAATCTTCATCTACACGTTGCTGTTCTTCTTCGCTATTTCGCGGTAACAGCTGAATCAGCAAACCGCCAGAACGCTGGTCGTTGCTGGCCAGTACAATACGGGTTGGAATTTGTGCAGATAAATCATAGTATTGCATCAGGCAGCCGGCCAGGTTTGGCTTGTCTAAAGGCACAATACCCTGATAACGCTCACCAAATTCCGGTTCAATATTAATAAACAGCACCGGATTGACCAGGGTTTTAAGTACCGTGCTGCTGTCTTCAGCCTGCTGGAAATGTGGATCTGGTTCATAATCTGCCAAAGCACGAATTTCACCCAGATGGTTACATTCGGCCATTGCCCATTTAAAGGTACCGCTGGCCTGAATTTGCAGGCTAATCCGACCTTTAATTTTTAAGGTACTGGCCAGCAAAGCGGTGGCACTGAGCATTTCTCCCAAAAGGACCTGAATGGCTGGCGCATAGTCACGTTGGGCCAAAATGGTTTGCAGGGCTTCTTCAAGATGAACAATCTCACCGCGGACAGGGCTATCTTCAATAAAAAAGCGTTGGCGTAAATCAGACATAAAATTCTCCATAACCCTGCATTAATGGTGATGATATTGTAAATCACAAGTCAGTTTGATTCATTACGTGTTACATCAATATGATGGTTTTGTAGTGAACGCTTTAAATCTACACCGGTCGGGCTTTCCCGGACCTGAGCATCATTCTCGAACAGGTGCTCCAGCTCGGCCAGTGCATTGCGATGAGTTTCATAGATTTTTTGCTCATCGGTATAAATATTCTGCTGCTGGGCCAGTAATTTTTCATCATAACTGCGAAACAATTCGATACTCTTGTAAGCATCTTCTTCAGCAATACCCTGGTCGCGCAGCGCGCAATAGGCCATGCCTAAAGAAGATAAATAGGTTTCGCGCCAGATGTGTTCAACGCCTAAATCCCGCAATAAATGCACATGATGGCGGTCACGGGCACGCACCAGCAGTTTGAGCTGCGGATAATTCAGGCGGATATGCCGGGCCACATTCATCGAGTCTTCAATATCATCAATGGCCAGAATAAAGGTCTTGGCATGTTCAATCCCCGCAGCACGTAAAATATCGGGCTGGGTGGCATCGCCATAATAGACTTTACCGCCATAATTGCGCACAAAATCAACTTTATCCAGGTTGCTGTCAATGGCGGTATAGGGTAGGTGCTGCAAATAGGCCACCCGTGCAATAATCTGCCCAACCCGGCCAAAACCGGCAATAATCAGCGCTGGATGCGCATCGGGAATCTGGTCATATTCCGGCGTCTTGTCCTGATTCAGACGCGGAATCACCTGGCTGGTCATGAACCAGTACAGCACCGGGGTTAGCACCATCGACAGGGTCACCATCAGGGTAATCGGCTCTAAAATGGCCTGTGCCACCACTTTTTCTGTTAAGGCAACCTGTAACACCACAAAGGCAAATTCACCGCCTTGCGCCAGACAGGTGGCCAGTAGCAAACTGTTTTGCCAGGAATATTTAAAATACCGGGCAATTGCGGTCAGGGAAATAAATTTCACCAACAGCAGTACTAAGGCGCCGCCGAGAATGAACAGTGGACTGTCGATCAGCAGGGACATCTGAGTGGTCATCCCCACGGTCATGAAAAACAGGCCGAGCAATAGTCCTTTAAACGGTGCAATACTGGCTTCCAGTTCATGCCGGAATTCGGAATCGGCCAGTAGCACCCCGGTCAGGAAGGCGCCAAGCGTGGTGCTAATCCCCAAGACATCCATCAGGCAGACCACGGCCAGCACAATAAACAGGCCGACCGCGGTAATCAGCTCATGCGCGCCGGTTTTGGCAACAAAACGGAAAAACGGGCGCATGAGATAACGGCTAAATAAAAACAGTCCGCTAAAGGTGGCCAGAATCGCGGCGAAATAGGCCAGCCCATGATGAGTCGATTCAGTACCGGCCAGCAAGGGAATAATTGCAATTAATGGAATGGCGGCGATATCCTGAAATAGCAGAATTGAAAAAGACTGCTGGCCATAACTGCTGTTCAGTTGCTGTTTTTCATTTAAAAGTTGCAGCACAAAGGCGGTTGAGGACAGGGCCAGGGCAAAACCAATAATCAGGCTGGCGGCAATCTGCTGCTGCAAACTGAAAAACACCAGAATCGCCAGTAACAGGCCAGTGACGGCCACCTGCGCGCTGCCCATGACAAAAATCGACTGACGCATTTGCCAGAGCCGCTGGGGTCTGAGTTCCAGACCAATAATGAACATCAGTAAAATGACGCCAAATTCAGCCAGTTCCTGAATGGCTTCCGGGTCGCTGGCGATATTGAACACACTCGGGCCCAATAAAATACCGGTAAACAGATAGCCGAGTACGGTGGCAATCCCAAAACGCTTGAGCAGCGGAACCAGTAATAAAGAGGCACCCAGAAACAGGGTGATTTGCAGCAGTAACGACATCGACAATCCTAGGAGTTATGGTGCCCTCAGGCTGCAGCTAAGTCAGTGGTTAACTGAATTCCTGAGGGTCTATATCTAAGCTAAGTTTCATATTTGATGGCTTGTGATGCAACATATTTTGCCACCATGCACGTAGATAAAAATGTAAACGGGCACGATCTTGCGACAACAATACTAAATGGGCCTGATAGCGGCCGGCCTTGCGTTCCATTGGTGCCGGAATCGGTCCCCAGATATCAATTAACTGTTCAGAATTTTCTCGCAGCCATTGAGCATGTTGCTGTAAAAACTGCTGATTCTGCTCCTGACTTTTAGATTCGCAGCGAATCAGGGCGGTATAGCGAAATGGGGGCAGCAGGGCGGCCTGACGTTCTTTTAAGGTTTGCCGGGCAAAGGCACGATAATCCTGCTCGACCAGGGTGCTCAGCAGCGGATGATCAGGACGCAGGGTCTGTAAATAGACATCGCCTTTATGTTCACCGCGGCCGGCACGACCGGCCACCTGCACAATCAGCTGCGCAGTCCGCTCTGGCGCCCGGATATCAACACTTAACAGGCCGGCATCAATATCCAAAATCGCCACTAGAGTCACATAAGGAAAATGGTGGCCTTTGGCCAGCATTTGGGTGCCGAGCAGAATCAGCGGCTGGCTGGTTTGAATGCGGTCATAAATTTTTTGCCAGCTGCCGACGCGGCTGGTGGAATCGCGGTCCACCCGCACCACATCGTAATCCGGGAACAGCTGTTGCAGGTTTTCTTCAACCTTGGCTGTGCCCATGCCCAGGGTTTTCAGTTCGCTATGCTGGCACTGCGGACATTGCTCCGGCTTGCGGTGAATGGTGCCACAATGATGGCAATGCAGATGGGTATATGGACTATGATGCAGGGTAAAATTGGCATCACAGTGTGGGCATTGTGCCTGCCAGCCACAGCTGTCACAGACCAGCACTGGCGCATAACCGCGGCGGTTTAAGAAAATCAGCACCTGTTCTTTTTTCTGCAGGCGTTTTTTGATTTCCTGAATCAGCAGCAGGCTTAGACCTTGCTGCTTTTGCGCAACTTTTAAATCAATGATGTGAATTTTCGGCATCAGTGCCGGGCCGGCACGCTGGTTCAGTTCCAGACGGATCATTTTACCCTGTTCCGTTAAGGCATAGCTGTCAATGCTGGGCGTGGCCGAACCGAGAATCACCGGGCAGTGTTCTAAATGAGCACGGTATAAGGCCACATCGCGGGCATGGTAACGAAAGCCTTCCTGCTGTTTAAATGACAGGTCGTGTTCTTCATCCAGAATAATCAGCCCCAGATTGGGCAGCGGGGTATAAATTGCCGAGCGTGTACCAAGAATAATCGAAGCCTTGCCAGTCTGGGCGGCCTGCCAGGCCTGCAGACGTTTGCTGTCATTTAAACCGGAATGCAGCAGCGCAATATGACAGTGAAAACGAGACTGGAAGCGGCTAATGGTTTGAGGGGTCAGGCCAATTTCCGGCACCAGCACCAATACCTGTTTTCCCTGTTTTAGCACTTCCTGCATGATCTGCAGATAGACTTCGGTTTTACCACTGCCGGTCAGACCATCGAGTAAAAAGGCCTGATAACGATGCTGTGCTTTCAGTACGGTTTCAATGGCCCGTTTCTGGTCGCTGTTCGGGGTTAACGGCATTTGCGCCAGCGTCATTGGCACCGGGCTAAAATCCTGCTGCTCCAGATCGCAATAGCAAATCTGCTTTTTTTCCAGCGCTTTTAAGGTTGCAGTTTCAATACCGGCCAGATTCAGGATATTTTCTGAAGTCCCGCTCGGATGCAGCTTCAGGACTTTATAAGCCTCCTGCTGCTTCTCGGAGCGCTTCAGTTTGGCTTCGGCCTGATCATCCAGTAGTTTCCACATTCGTGCCAGTAAATTATACGGGCGTCCCTGACGTAACAGGCTGGGCAGGGCGCTATGCATCACTTCGCCAATCGGAAACTGATAATACTGCGCCGACCATGTCAACAAAGTTAAAACTTTCTGATCTAGAATCGGCTGCTGGTCGAGCAGCTCGCTAATGGCTTTCAGTTTAATCTTGGGGTCAAGCGGATGATCGGGCGGGAGTTTTTCAATAATGATGCCCACCAGATTCTGCCGGCCAAAGGACACCAGCACCCGCGCGCCGACGGCAGCCTGCTGATATTCAGCCGCACTGAGCATATAGTCAAACCCGTCATACAGATAGACCGGAACAGCTACACGAACACGGTAGATGGGGGCGGGATGGACGGGCGAATTTGGCATAACAGCGGGTCTGCTTCCTGATGAAAATGTCGTCGTGCTCGATCTGGAGTTATGATAGAGTGAGCAAATAATTTATATCTCAGAATATGAATGATTTTGGTGGTGAGACGCAACTGCGTTGAATAATTTTTTGGAAAATTAGAGCATTACAATGCCTGCATATCAGTTTACAGCCCTTGATGCATCAGGAAAGCAGCAAAAAGGGGTTTTAGAAGGGGATTCTGCACGGCAGATTCGTCAGCAATTGCGTGACAAGGCCCTTATCCCGATTAGTGTTGATCCGGTAGAACAAAAACAGAAGCATCAGGCCCAGCGCTGGTTCCAGAAAAAAATGACCGCTTATGATCTGGCCTTAATGACCCGGCAGCTGTCGGTACTGGTAGCCGCAGCCATCCCGCTGGAAGAAGCCTTGCGCGCCGTGGCCAAGCAAAGTGAAAAAGCCCATGTGCAGAATTTATTGCTGTCAGTACGCTCCAAGGTTTTAGAAGGATATTCACTGGCCAATGCCTTGCAGCAGTCGGGGCATTTTCCGGATTTATATATTGCCACCATTGCCGCCGGGGAACGTTCTGGACATCTGGATTTAATTCTGGACCAGCTGTCGGACTACACTGAAAACCGCTTTGCCATGCAGAAAAAAGTGCAGGGCGCGATGATTTATCCGATTATTTTAATGCTGATGTCCTTTGCCATTGTGATGGGGCTGATGACCTATGTGGTGCCGGATATTGTCAAAACCTTTGATCAGGACAAAGGCGCCTTGCCGTGGATTACCGTGGCGTTAATGCAAGCCAGTGATTTTATCCGTCTGGCCTGGCCCTTTTTGCTGGTCGGGACGATTCTGGGCATCTTCCTGTTGGTCCGCTTTTTAAAAACCTCGGCCGGCCATTATGCATTTGATCGTTTAACCCTCAAACTGCCACTATTTGGTAAACTGTCACGTGGTATAAACGCAGCACGTTTTGCCAGCACCCTGTCGATTCTGACCCAGTCCGGTGTACCATTGGTTGATGCCTTAAAAATTGGCGCTGCGGTCAGCAGTAACTGGGTGATCCGCGATTCGGTTAATCTGGCGGCCGAGAAAGTCACCGAAGGGGGGAACTTGGGCACCCAGCTGGAGCGCAGTGGTTATTTCCCGCCGATGATGGTACAAATGATTAAAAGTGGTGAAGCATCGGGTGAGCTCGACCGGATGCTGGAGCGCGCATCGACCATGCAGGATCGGGAGGTGACCACGCTCATCTCGACCTTACTGGCGCTGCTGGAGCCCTTAATGCTGGTGCTGATGGCCAGTATTGTGCTGGTGATTGTGATTGCGGTGATGCTGCCTATTGTCAATATGAATAATATGATTTAAATCGAGACCCATTGAAGATAACAAATGATGAAAGATTCAAGAGAGAACCTGATGCAACGGAAATCCTATTCGAATAAACAGGCCGGTTTTACCCTCATTGAAGTAATGGTGGTGATTGTCATTTTAGGCGTGCTGGCGGCGCTAATTGTCCCGAACGTGATGGGCCGTGGTGAAAAAGCCAAAGTCGATACCACCGCAATTACCTTAAAAGGTGTGGCCGGCGCGCTGGATCAATACAAGCTGGACAATGGCCGTTATCCATCCATGCAGGATGGCGGTTTAGATGCGCTGGTCAATCAGCCCGCGTCAGCTAAAAACTGGTTGCCGGGTGGTTATGTCAAAGGCGGTTATCCAAAAGACAGCTGGGACAATGACATTCAATATGTAATTCCAGGCTCTGAAGGTCGCGCTTTTGACCTGTATTCTTTTGGTGCAGATGGTCAGCAGGGCGGTGAAGGCACCGATGCCGATATTTATTATCAGCCTTAAGCCGGCTTGATTATAAATGCCGTGATGGAATATATCACTTCACCTGATTGGACTATTCAATTAAAGGTGAAGTGATAATAGCTCTTAATTATAAAAAATATACTAATATCTTGATAAATATAGATTTAAGATAATCTTCCAGATTTGAGATTCATAATAAGAATTATTCCCAACAGTACTGATTACAATAATCCCGGGAATGTGGAGCAATATCATCTATTTATTTCATTAAAACCGTTCATAATAAGTCAAAAGGCACATATTTGTCTGGAGGATGGTATGAAAGCATTAATCTTGTCGGATGAAATTAACCAGTTTCACTGGACGATGCTGAAGTCTGTTCTGCTGATTTTAAGCCTGCTTCCCTTGAGTCAGGGCTTTTTGCATCTCTGGCAAAGCACCGAAGGCAGCAGCCAGATTATGGTCGGTTTCTTCGCCCTGAGCCTGATGAGCTCGTGCTTGCTCTTAAGTTTCTGGTCGGCGCTACAAGCCACTATTTTAAAACTAGAACCAGAACAGGCCTCTTGCTTTGAGCAGGCAGTGGTAAAAGTCTATCGTTATTTGCCGATGCTCTCTCTGGCGGCGATGCTGTCCTATCTGGTGACCCAGCTTTAAATATAGACAAAATAAAAAAACCGAGGCATGCACCTCGGTTTTTTTATTACGCCTCCCTTTTACAAAGGGTGAGAAGCACTGCTTCGTAAGGGAGGGATTTATAAAGTTAATCCCCTTAACCCCCCTTTGATAAAGGGGGACTTCATAGGCGAATTATCTTCTCGACTTAAAGCTCACATCGACCTTACGTGGACGATAGATCCAGCCCAAAACCAGCAACAGGAAGGAGAAGATCAGCACCGGCCAATCACTAAGGCGGGTATATAGGGTCTGGCCCTGCATTGCCGGTAACTCACCGCGCAGCACTGCTTCCTGATCAATCGGAGCCTGCTGCACAATATGACCCTGATGGTTAATAAAAGCGGTCACGCCGGTATTGGTGGCTCGAATAAACCAGCGGCCATTTTCTTTGGCACGCATCTGCACCATCTGTAAATGCTGCCACGGGCCGGCTGTACCGGTAAACCAGGCATCATTGGATACAGTCACCAGAAAATCACTCTGGCTGGCATTACGACGAGTCAGATTCGGATAGGCCACTTCATAACAGATGGCTGCACCCAACGGTGAGTTATGAATCATCAGCGGCTTTTGTTCTTTGGCACCGCGCGAAAAACCACTCATGGATGGATCATTCTGCAAGGCCGGCAAGACCCAGCTTAACAGGCCGGATAAAGGAATATATTCACCAAATGGCACCAGACGCTGTTTCTTGTATAAGCCTTCTGAATCTGTACCGGTGGCCATAATACTGTTGTAGTACATCGGCTGGCCATTTTGCTGAGATTCAGGCAGGTCCCAATACGGAATACCGGTGACCCAGGCACTTCCCGATTTTTCCGCCTCGGTTTTCATGGCCGCTAAAAACGGTTCGATATCGGTCTGGAACATTGGAATGGAAGATTCCGGCCAGACAATCAGGTCGCGGCCCCATTCGGTGCGGGTCAGTTCACTGTAGATCAGCAGGGTTTTCAGTTGATATTCGGTCAGCCATTTCAGGTCTTGTGGAATATTGCCCTGAATCAAGGACACGGACAGCGGCGGTTCATCTTTCTCGCTGACAAAACTGAGCTGGGAAGCACCCCAAGCACCGGCCAGGAGCAGCAATGACGGCACCAGCCAGAAGATGCGTTTATTCAGAATTTCCACCAGCGCACAGGCCAGAATAAGGGCCACAAACGACACTCCGAACACCCCGAATAAGGGCGCATAGCTGTCCAGAAAACGCTCAGTAAAGGCATAGCCGACAAATAGCCACGGGAAACCGGTAAATACCCAGGTTTTGGCCCATTCAAAGAACACCCACAGCGGAGCGAAAGTTAGTGGCGTTTCCGGGAAGAAGCGGCGATACAGCCAGGTTTGAATGGCGGTAAACAGCCCCATGGCCAAGGCCATAATCGCAATCATCAGCACGCTTAAAATGGCCGGGGTATCTCCATAGACATGAATGGAGGTATATAGCCAGAAGGCACCGACAAACCACAGGCCAATACCGTAGGCCCAGCCAATAAAAAAGGCCTGTTTGGCAGAGCGCTGACGTAAAACTGCATAAAGCAAGGCCGGAGACAGCAGGGCAATCCACCAGTAATAATACGGTGCCAGGGCAAAACTGAAAATGGCACCTGCGATTAAGGCAATCAGCAGGGGATAAACTAGCGGGAGCTGTTTGTGTTGTTGGGATGAATCTAACAGCTTGGTGAAATAAGTCCTCATTGACGTACAGCTCGAATCAGATGAATAGTGCGTGCATCTGCTTCAAGAATCTTAAACTGCCAATCCCCAATTTCAATAATTTGACCTTGCAGATCACTCACCAATCCAATTTCCTGAAGCAGTAAACCGCCGACAGTTTCTACTTCATCGTCAGAAAAATCAGCATCTAAAACATTGTTAAAGTGTTCAATTGGTGTAAGTGCCTGTACCAGCCAGGTGTTGGCGGTCTGCGGATCATGATCGGGCACAATGTATTGTGCTTCGGCATCAGCCTGATCATGCTCATCTTCAATTTCACCAACAATTTCTTCCAGAATATCTTCTAGGGTTACCAGACCTGAAGTACTGCCATATTCATCAATCACAATAGCAATATGGGTCTGGGTATTTTTCAGCATACGCAGGACCTGATCAGAACGTGCACTTTCCGGCACAAATAGTGGCTGACGCATCAGTGCCCGGATATCGACCTTCGGCGTTGGTTCGGTCAGAAAGGGTAATAAGTCTTTGGCCAGGAGAATGCCCACTACATTGTCAGGCTGGTCTGAAGAAAAGACCGGAAAGCGTGAATGAGCCGACTCGACCAGTACATGCAGAATATCCAGCAGCTCATCATCTTCCTGCAAGCTGATCATGGAAGTGCGCGGGGTCATAACCTCACGGATTTTGGTGGCCGGCAAATCCAGCACACCTTCCAGCATTGCCACAGTATCGGGTTCTAAAAAACGACGTGAATCTTGTACTAATTTTAGCAATTCATCGCGGGTTTCCGGTGCAGTACCTAACCATTTACGTAAGCCACGCATACCCCACGATGGGCCTGATTCCTCGTGCATGATCCTTCCTAAAGACTCGTTGTATCTAAAAAACTTGATTTAATCATACCGCAGAAAATACAGTTGTCTATTGTTTATCGACTTTCGCTGAAACAATGAATTTGATGATTTATCAGGCGGATAAAGCCAGCTTGCAGCATCAGTGGTTTTGCTGGCTTTGTGTTAGAATAGAAAAATTGTATCTCGCCGAGTTTTATTATGTCTGATTCATCCATTACCCCTGCCATTCAGCTAAATACGCGCGGTCTGCGTTGCCCTGAACCAGTGATGATGTTGCATCAAGCCATTCGTAAATCTAAATCGGGCGATGTGGTGGAGATTTTTGCCACCGACAATTCTACTTCGTGGGATATTCCAAAATTCTGTATGCATTTGGGCCATGAGCTGCTGTTACAGGAAGAAGTGCTGGATGCTGCTGGCAATAAAGAATTTCATTATCTGGTCAAAAAAGGCTAGGTCATCCTCCGACAATGCCGCGGTTTTAAAGGCCATGCTTTTTATCGGATAGTTACATATTGATAAACAAGCGGCCGGGTTGAAGCGATGTTTTATGTGGTTATTTTGTATAAAATAGCCACACTTTTTTTTAGCTATTTATTACAGAACAATGATGCCAAGCAATATATTTGCAGCACTAGAAAAATTAGGCCTCAGCCCACAAAAACGTGCCCTCCATATTCAATTTTCTCAGCCTGCCTTAAATGCCGATGTTTTTTTACAGCGCATCGATGGTGAACACCAGCTCAATGACGGTTTACATGCCGAACTGATCTGTCTTTCGACCAACGCACAGATTCCGTTAAAACAGTTTATCGGCGCGCAGGTTGCCGTCGATCAGGTCACTGACCAGGGCCAGCTGTTTCGCAGCAGCGGTATTATCACCGCAGCCGCGCAAGGCCAGAGTGATGGTTCACTCACGCTCTATAAACTTACGCTAGAAGATCCAACCGCACTCTGGCATAAACGCCGTAATAGCCGCGTGTTTATGAATAAAAGCGTACGCGAAGTCAGCGAGATTCTGTTTAAAGAATGGCAAAACAAAAGCCCACTCTTTGCCGCCAGCCTGACCCTGGACTTAACCGGACTGACCCAGGAACTGGATGTGCGTCCTTTTATCATGCAGTCCAATGAAACCGACTATGACTTTTTGACCCGACTCTGGCGCAGTGAAGGCATTAACTGGCTGATTGATGAAGCCCAGTTACAGGTCTTACATTCCAGTAGCCCGATTCAGGCCCAGAAATTACGCCTGATTGATGACAACAGCCAGTACAGCGCCTTAAATCGTCGCAGTATCCGCTTTCATCGCTCCAGTGCCACCGAACAATTAGACAGCATCACCCAGTTGATTGCCCAGCGCAGCCTGCAACCGACTGCCGTACATCTACAACGCTGGCAGTCAGACAGTCTCAGCCAGGAAGAAGGTGCCGGTTCCGTACAAAGCAAACACCAGCACAGTCATAATCAGGACAATGCCAGCTTAAGCCTGGAACAAGCCTGGCAGATCAGCCCGGCCTGGATGCAGGATTTAAATGGCGAAGACCAGGCCACCGCATCCTCTAATAACCAGCTGGACAAACTGAACCAGAACCTCAGTCACTACCACGACCTGCAATCCAAATACTTCAGCGCCCATTCCACCGTCCGTGATGCCCAGGTCGGCTACTGGTTTGAACTGAATGAACATCCCGAAATTGACCAGCACAGCGCAGCCGACAAAGAATTTCTAATTACCGGCAAACAGTTCTATAACCAGAACAACTTACCTAAAGACCTCAAGCAGCAGATTAACCAACTACTCAGCCAGAGCCACTGGCATAGCCATATTAATGTTAAACACGAACAACACCCGGATGAACGTCAAGGCAATACCTTAACCTTACAACGCCGCAATATCCGCACCGTACCGGAATATCATCCACTACGGCACCGACCGGCGGCTCATCCACAGCGCGCCCGGGTAGTCGGTCCTGCTGGCGAAAGCATCCATGTCGATGAATGGGGCCGGATTAAAGTCCGTTTCCTGTTTACCCGCAGTGATGACCACCAGCATGATGGCGGGGCCGGCAGTAATGACAATGACACCGATTCCGCCTGGGTGGATGTACTGACCCCCTGGGCCGGAGAAGGCTACGGGGCACGTTTCCTGCCACGGATTAATGAAATTGTGGTGATCGACTTCTTCGACGGTAACATCGACCGGCCATTTGTGGTGGGGCGTTTACATGAAGCAGAACGCTCGCCAACCCGCTTTGATACCCTAGGCCAGCTACCCGACACCAAAAAACTCAGCGGGATCCGCTCACAGGAAATTGAAGGTAGTGGCTTTAACCAACTACGTTTTGATGATACTCCGAAGCAGATTTCTACCCAGCTGCAAAGTAGTCATGGTTCTACCCAACTGAACCTGGGGAACTTGAGCCATCCCAAAGCCAGCGCTGAAAGTGATGGCCGTGGTGAAGGTTTTGAACTGAGAACCGATCAGTGGGGTGCAGTACGTGCTGGAGAAGGCTTACTGATTTCCACCCATCCACAGGCACAAGCCGAAGGCAATCATCTCGATGCCAGTGAAGCCAAGAGTCAGCTAGAAAGCAGCCTGAACAATGCTCAAGCCTTAAGTGAAGTGGCCAAAAACCAGCAGACCGATCCTTTAGAAGTTCTCGATAACTTAAAGAACTTTTTAGAGCAGATCGAACAGCAGGATGAAAGCAAAGCCGCTGCTTTTAAACAGGCACTGATGATTCTCAGTGCACCAAACTCTATTGCTTTAAGTAGCCAGCAAGATGTACACCTTTCTGCCGATGGTCAGATCAGCCACAGTGCAGGAGAGAGTATTAACCTGAGTACGCAGCAGTCTTTGATAGCACATGCCAGCCAGAAACTGAGTTTATTTGCAGCACAAGATGGTGCACGACTGTATGTAGGTAAAGGCAAGGTTGAGATTCAGGCACAGGGTGATGGTGCAGATCTTATTGCCAGAAAGGGGGTGCAGGTCATCTCCACAGAAGATGTTATTGATTTTAAAAGTGCTAAAGAAATTGTTTTAACGGCAGGCGGTTCACAGCTCAGAATTACTGGTTCGGGGATTTTTCCGACCACAGGTGGTAAGTTTGAGGTGAAAGCGGGGCAGCATCAGTTTGTACCTGGCACGAAAGTAAATATGAACTTACCATTCTTCCCACAAAGTGTGTGTTGGGAATGTTTGGCACGAAGAGCAAGTCAACGTGGTGCATTTGTCAATAAAGGGGATGGTTCATAAATGATAAATTTATTACATCCTGATTTACATCATTTTTTTGAAGAATATCCATCTGAGGAAAATAAGACTTATTTTATTTATGCGTTGGCTGATGCAGCACAAGACAGTTGGTTCTTAAAAAAGAATTCACATTTACATTATCGCAATTTATTAACAGAAGCTGCTGGTGATAAAGCTGCAGAAATATCACCTCATTTGGTTCAACTCGGGCACAATCATAATATCGAGTGGCACTATATCTCTAAACGCGTGGTTGGGACTCCTCGATTAACCTTAATAATAAGTTCTTTAGATTTTGATAGTTTATACTCACATTTGAGACAATTTCTAAATGTCCAATTTGAAGGTGGATTAGAGATGTATTTAGCATTTTGGGATCCAGCTATTCTTGGTACTTTAGTTGGTCAAATTTCAGATCAGACTCTTTATGTTCAGCAACAAGTGTTATCAGACCAGCAGAAGAAAGTGTTATTAGAGCCTATTCATAGTTGGTGGTATTGGGATCGAAAAGAAAAATTACATAAAATCATCGGTGGTAATGGTCATGAATCTCTGAAATTTTATGATTGGAAAAATCCGTTTACATTTACGCTACTACAAGAAGAATTGATGGTGGAAGCAACCTTTCCTGACCATTTGATTTATTATCTAAATCTGAATAACCCCTTCCTGGTTGAGGGCTTTAATGAATGGGAGCTTTACCAGTATGTTGTGGAAAAAATAGCATTAGCACGTGAATATGGTTTGGAAGGTACTCGGGATATTTTAAATTTTATTTGTCTAACGTTGATATATAAAAATACTTTCGAGCAAGAAGAGCTGCTTCAAAGTGTGCTGCTAAAAGTGAAAAATAAGATGATGACAATGGATCAGGCGATGGAAGACTTAGAGAGTTTAGTTGACGAAAACGAATAAACTCATAAAGCATAACTTTATGCTAACACAATTAATTTGGCATCAAAGAAACGTGAAGTTAGGAATATTCTTTAAGTAAATTAAAAATTATAGGTGATGTGATGAATATATTTAAAAAAATTGTGATGCTGCCAGTAGGCTTGGCTTTAGGTTTGGTAGGATGTAGTTCAGGTTCCAGTAAAACCTATATTCTTACGACAACATCGTTCGGTTATGACCCAAGATATAGACCTTATATTGTACAGGTGAATGGTGAAGAAGTTGGAGGAGGCTTTGGGGCAGCCACTAAACGATCTGCGATTATTACAGGTCCACAATACATCAAATGGGGGGAAGGAAATAGCTATAAAGAGCATATTGCAAAAAATGTCCCACACTTAACAAAGGAGGATTTAAAAGGTAAAAGCTATTTAGCAGTGCACCTTTATCCAGATGATACGGTTGAAATCACATTGACTGAAGGGCGAAATATGCCTGATGCTACAAAAATGGGATTAGAAGTGAGATCGAAATTAATTGATGAATTAAATGAGAGTGATAAAAAAATAAAAAGGTAAGAATATGGTTTCTCAATTACAAAAAATAAAAAATAGCAATCAAGATGTTAGTAACCAGTCTCCACAAGCCAAGCAAGATTGTGCGGATGTAGTTAATATTTCTGTTTTTTTTGATGGGACAGGAAACAATTTAGAAGCAGACCAAGATAAAGGAAAGCTCGCCAACCCAGCAAAGTTATGGCGAAATGCACAATCTTATAGTTTATTCGAAATTGAGCGTACAAAGTCGCCAGTGAAGTTAAATCATCCTATTTATGTTTCTGGGGTTGGAACCCCATTTAATGGGGAGCTGAGCAAAGTTGATAACATAATAGCTAAAGTGCAAGATCATGATCTTTCGGGCGGTTTTACAGGCGTTGGTGGTAGAAGACGCTTAGAATATGGTGAGAGTCAAATCAGTAAAAGTTTGGAAAACACCTTAAAACAAAAAATAGTCCAAGCTGAAGCGACCTTAAAGCCTCAAGTTGAAGCGCGAAAAAAGGAAGCGATAGTTAAAATGGAGGCAAAGCTCAACGAACATCGTCTAATCAAAAAAGTTAATTTATCGATCTTTGGTTTCTCACGCGGGGCTGCACTGGCACGGGTATTTTGTAATGAAATGATTTGGAAGACTGAAACTGAGGACTTGAGTTTAAAGTATCAAATCTCAGGTCAAGCAGAACCTGCACCGATGGAAATTCAGTTTTTAGGTATATTTGATACTGTTGCATCTTTTGGCTTACCGGCGACGAATATGCCAAATAAATTCAGTTTTAAAGGTCGAGACATGGTGATCGATCCGAGAGTAAAAAATTGTGTGCATCAAGTCGCGGGGAATGAGTTACGTTTTGCTTTTCCTGTAGATTCAATTTGTGTAGATGGTAAATTAGCTAACCCAAGAACATGGAAAGAAATAGTCTATCCTGGGATGCATTCCGATGTGGGTGGTGGTTATGAGCCAAATTCACAAACAATTAGTAATAATTTTGCTCGTATACCTTTGAAGCATATGCTTGAAAGTGCAGCGGTATCAGGTGTGAAAGTATTTGGTTATAGCGAATTAGAAAATAATGACATTAAAATCTTTAATGAAGAGTTTAAGATCGAAGAAAAAACCCAGCAACTTTTTGAAGCCGTTCAAAAAGCAGTAGGAGCCTCGACAGGTGAGGTAAAAAAAGACATTATAAATTATATGAAGCTTCAATATGGTGCCTATGGAACTTTACATCGTCAACGACAACAATATTTAGCACAGGGTAATTCAAAAGAAAATCCAGCTTATCTTTCAGTGAGTCAAATTGCTCGAGAAGAAGCCGGATTTTCTTTACCAACCGGTCCTGCTGATATGGCCACTGAAGTTGAAAGAGTTAAAACAGCTAAAAATTTCACCACATTTGATCAATCTAATTTAACAGGTATAAAACACGTATTTAGAATCATTTATCCATTTGCTAAAGCTTATGAGTTCTTAGTCGATATAGATGATTGGGAATTACAGAGTTGGGAAAAAAATGTTTCACAAGAAGCAGTAGATTTTTATTCAAGCTATGTACACGATTCTAAATATGGTTTCATCTATAATGCAGAGCCATTTAGTTACTTTAGACAACGAACGGTATATGAATCAAAACGAAGCTGGAAAGGTAAAAGAGTCGATAAAAAATTAGGACCTATCCACGAGCAAATAGCTTATGAAAACAATGAATTTGAGAAAACTTAGAATAATAAGTTTTGAAAGTTAATAAAAACCCTAAGTGGGTTTTTATTAAATAAATTACCTGTTTGGATTGTTCGGACCATCCGTAAGATTCGGGCGTGTCCTCATTTGAAGAATTGGTTTTAAATACTTAAAATGTGTGATTCATAGAGATCGTTTCAATTTAGCGATCTCTAAATCCATCTTGTAATTGGCATGTTGAATCCGTTCATTGGATGGGTTGTATTGCTTATGGACCTCATCAGAGAAAGGGGTTTCTTCACATAATTCAAAGTACCTTTCCATCGGTGTTTTACCTTTCAAAGCTGAATGTGGTCTCATCCAGTTATAGTAATGCTGCCATTCGGCTAGCTTGTCTTGGATATCTTCAGAATTAATATCGACAGTAGAGTAGAACTCAGATTTATCAGTCTTTTGAGAGCGCTCTACCTTGCCATTCAAATGAGGTGAACCTGGTTTATTTGGCCTAAATTTGATTCCATGCTGCATCAATTTTTTCTGTACTTTTTCAGCAAAAAATTCCCGCCCACGATCGGTCTGTATTCGCTGTATGGGAAAAGGCATTTCTTCAATTACGCAGTCTAAAAAGTCGAGCGTATTCGCTGCTGTTCGGCGTTTATATATCCTTAAAACGCGATATCGTGTGCAGTCATCAATAGATGTGTACTGATATGGCCCAGGACACAATTTACAGGTATCCATTTGAATTCTATCACCTGGTAATGGGCGTTCATAACGAATGAAATCTACTTTACGACGGAATTTTTTAATCGGTTTGACTTGATGGGTGGAGAGTACTTTATGGATAGTCGCTAAGGACAACGAGACTCCGTGCAGCCTCATCAATTCTGTTTGCAAACGTCGAGCACCCAGATTTCTAGCCGAGCGCATTTCCAATATTAAGGCTTCTAGCTCAGCATTGATGTTAGTATTTGGAGATTTTAATGGGCGTTTACTCTGACTACTTAATCCATCAATACCTTGCTCAGAATATCGTTTCCACCACTTGCGTAATGTTGGTCTAGAAATGCCACATCTCCGACAGACTAGGCCAGCATCATTGGTCTCTTCAAATAATTTAACCCATACGAGTCTTTGTTGAATTTCTCTGTTCATAGACACCCATTATATTGAAATGATGTCTATGAATCACACAACTAAAGTTATAGTAAGCCGTTCATGACTGAGTTTATTCTTCCCCATCAAACTGCCAATACACATCCCCCAATCACTTTCAAAATCAGGGAAAATATCTCCCTGTTTAAAATATTGGCGTGAGTTTTCTTTGGCAAATGTATACCAGTAACCTGCGTGTGGGCAGGGTTCTCCAGCGAGGACCGTGAAAGAATATATTCATTATTACAACCATGAACGAATCAAGGTTAAATTAAAAGGACTGAGTCCTGTAGAATACAGAACTCAGTCCTTAAAAGCTGCTTAATCAAACCGTCCAACTTATTGGGGTCAGATCATACGCGGGTTTATTTTTATCTCAATCGAGATTACATATTTGGATAGTTTGGACCACCACCACCTTCCGGTGTTACCCAGGTGATGTTCTGTGATGGATCTTTAATGTCACAGGTCTTGCAGTGTACGCAGTTGGCTGCGTTAATCTGGAAGCGCTTGGAACCATCATCATTTTCCATAATTTCATACACACCTGCAGGGCAGTAACGCTGAGCTGGTTCATCCCATTTAGGCAAGTTCACATCAACCGGAATCGAGGCATTGGTTAGCTTCAAGTGTGCAGGCTGGTTTTCTTCGTGTACGGTGTTGGATACGAATACTGAAGACAAACGGTCAAAGGTCAGCTTGCCATCCGGTTTTGGATAGTTCGGCTTAAAGCTTACCGCATCTACGGTTTTCAGTGCGCTGAAGTCAGGCACCAAGTCATGCAGGGTAAACGGCACTTTAAAGATGTTCTGGTCAATAAAGTTAAACGCACCACCAAACCATTGACCAAACTTATGCATCGCCGGGCCAAAGTTACGCGCGCTATAAAGCTCTTCTTTCAGCCAGCTGTTGTTGAACTTCTCGGTATAAGAGGTTAATTCTTTTGCAAAGAAATCTTCACCTTCAGTCACGCGGGCAATGGCCAGATCACCACCTTTTTCGACACCGGCAGCAATTGCTTCAAAGACTGCCTCACCACAGAGCATGCCGGATTTCATTGCGGTATGAGAACCTTTGATTTTGGCAAAGTTCAAGAAGCCTGCATCATCACCAATTAAGGAACCACCCGGGAAAGTGAATTTAGGCAGCGAGTTAAAACCACCTTTGGTTACGGCACGCGCGCCATAAGAAATACGCTTACCACCTTCCAGATACTGTTTAATCAGAGGATGAGTTTTCCAGCGCTGCATTTCCATAAATGGATACATATGCGGGTTTTCATAAGACAGATCGACGATCATCCCCAGCGTGACCTGGTTGTTTTCCGCGTGGTAGAGCCACCAGCCGCCGGAAGAACCGGTTTCAGACAATGGCCAGCCGGCACCGTGCATCACCAGACCTGGTTTGTGTTTGGCCGGATCAATTTCCCACAGTTCTTTAATGCCGATGCCGTAGTGCTGTGGATCGGCATCTTTGTCCAAGTTAAATTTCTGAATCAGGCGTTTGCCTAAGTGACCACGACAGCCTTCAGCAAACAGGGTGTATTTGGCATGCAGTTCATAACCTGGGGCAAAGTTATGGGTCGGTTCACCATCTTTACCAATACCCATATCACCAGTTTGAATGCCTTTTACTGTGCCATCTTCATGGTACAGGATTTCAGACGCCGCAAAGCCCGGGAAAATTGACACTTCCAGTTCTTCGGCTTTCTGGCCTAACCAGCGCACCACGTTGCCAAGCGAAATGACATAGTTGCCATCGTTGTGCATAGTTTTTGGCACCATCCAGTGTGGTGCTTCTTTCGAAGTGGTTTCAGACAGCAGGAAGAAGGTTTTATCTTCTGTGACGGGCACATTTAAAGGGGCACCTTCTTCTTTCCAGTTCGGGAACAGCTCATTGATGGCACGTGGTTCCAGCACCGCACCTGACAAGATGTGCGCACCGACTTCGGAGCCTTTTTCTACGACACAAACGGACAGATCATTCAGGTTATTTTCAATTGCAAGTTGACGGATTTTAATCGCCGCAGACAGACCCGCAGGGCCAGCACCTACGATAACCACGTCAAACTCCATCGATTCACGTTCGATGTGTTCCATGTAGGACTCCTCATAATACTAGAAGGTGGCAACCGTCATCTCAGAATCCGGTGCTGCCATGAGTGTTCTTAGTTCCTAGACACAAATTTGCTATCGTGTCTTTTATATTGTGGGCTAGTATAGTTTTAAACCTTAGTCTAGCCAATTGGCTGAATCATATTATTTTTCCGTCAGCAGGGTATTCAATGATGAACAATGAGCACAATGAACCAAATCCGACGAAAAAAGTAGCATTTTCTGATGATAAAAATTTAATGGGCATTGCACAATACTTAAAAGATGCACAGCCCGGTCACAAAAGGTCAATTCCCCCTTTGGAGCACTGGCATCCAAAGCATTGTGGCAAAATGGATTTAACGGTAAAAGCCAATGGAGAATGGTGGCACGAAGGTCAATTGGTGAAGCGCCAGTCATTAATTGAGCTGTTTTCTACCGTACTCTGGAAAGAAGGTCACACGTTCTATTTAAAAACCCCGGTCGAGCAGATTGAAATTGAGGTGGAAGATGAGCCTTTATTTGTCAATCAGGTAGATCAGGTTGATATTGAAGGCAAGACCTATCTGCAACTGACCACTACCACCCAGGACCTGGTGATTGTCGATGAGCAGCATCCGATCTTTATGCGTGAATATGAAGGGGAGTTGCGTCCCTATGTACATGTGCGTTTTGGTCTGAATGCCCTGATCCAGCGTGCGGCTTTTTTTCATCTGATCGAGCTGGGCAGCTTGCAGGAAAATGCCGAAGGCGATGCAATTTTAAGCCTGAAAAGTGGTGATTTGCTATTGCAATTAGGCACCTGAGGTTTAAGCTTGAGCCATCCTATTTCAAACTGCTCATTCCGCTGCCATGACCGCCATTCATCCCCTTGCTCCTTTGTTGCACCCTATGACCAGAGCGCAGGCGGATGCGCCAATCGGGATTTTTGATTCAGGCATTGGCGGCTTGTCGGTGGCGCTGGAAATTGCCCAGCATTTGCCCAATGAACAGATTGTTTATTATGCCGACACGGCGCATGTGCCTTATGGTCCGCGTGATGATCAGGAAATTCGCGAACTGACCGCTCAGGCTATCGAGTGGCTATATCGGCAAGGCTGTAAAATTGCAGTGGTGGCCTGCAATACTGCCTCGGCTTTTAGTCTGGATTATCTGCGTGCGCATTATGGGGAAGATTTCCCGATTGTTGGTTTGGTCCCAGCCTTAAAACCGGCGGTACTGCAGAGCAAAACCAAAACCGTGGCTGTGCTGGCGACACCGGCGACCTTTCGTGGCCAGCTAATTAAAGACGTGATTCAGCGTTTTGCCTTGCCGGCCGAGGTCAAGGTGATTCCTTTAACTTCGCTTGAACTGGTGCCTTTTGTGGAAAGCGGAGCGCAAATGAGTGCTGCCTGTTTAACTACTTTAAGTGAACTGTTACAGCCAGTGGTGGATGCTGGCGCAGATCATCTGGTGCTGGGGTGTACCCATTATCCCTTCTTAAAAACTGCGATTCAGTCTATTTTTGGTCAGAAATTGACATTAATTGACTCAGGAACTGCCGTTGCGCGTCAAACTTCCCGCATTTTAACGAAAAATGAGTTATTATTTGAACAGAGCCGAGCCGATCAGGTGCAGATTCATTGTTATGTCAGCGGTCAAAATGCTGAACATTTACAACCGATTGTCGGGCGTCTGATGCCTGAGCAGATCCGCTGGAAAATTTCCAATCTGCCTCGCTAAGCCAGGCTCCATAAAGAAAGCAACATGATTGCTTCAGCATGACTTATTTTTTTGATTGGGGAACAATACTGATGCCCATTGGGCGCTTCAGCTATTGAGGGAAGGAGAGCCAATGCTCGATAAACGCTATCAGGTATTTATCTCTACGTCCGGTTCAGAGATGCAGCCGGAACGCATGGTATTGACACAGACCTTGGTGGGAATGGGCTTCTTTTCCTGGGGCTTGGAGCAGCGTACGCCATTGAGTACGGCATTTGCTCGTCGTCAGATTGATGACTGCGACTATGTGGTGCTGTTACTGGGCAGCCAGTATGGCGAGCAGTCGGTATCGGGTGTGGGCTATATGCATCTGGAATATATTTACGCGGTCACCAAGCAGAAACCGATGATTGTGTTTATGCACGAAGATCCGGATTCACGTGATGCCAGCTTGCAGGATGCCAAACCTGAACTGCGGGAAAAATTTAAAGAATTCCGTCGCCTGTTGCAGCAGGAAGTTGATCAGGTGTTTTGCTATCGCAGCTTGCGTGATCTGGAGCTGGCGGTACGTTTCAATATGCCGCAAATGCTGGAGCGTTATCCGGTGGTGGGCTGGGTGCGTCCGCAAAATACCCAGGCCCTGCATGATGAAATCGAGCAGCTACAGGCCAAAGTGGCCCAGTTAAAAAATGAACTTGGCAAGACCGAAGCCGATCCGTTTTTAAGCCTGCCCAAAGTATCCATGCATGAAGCTTTCCAGTTTGAATACCGGATGCATGCCTATCAGGATGGTAATTTTAAAGAACTGAAAGTACAAAAACAGCTGACCTGGGCGCAGCTGTTCAGTATTTTAGGCTCGACTTTTATTCATCCGACCCCGGAAGAATATTTTTCCAAACGCATGAATGAATATTTAAATGATACCGGCCTGACTGATGCGCGGCGTGAAATGCCGCGGGCGCATGCGGTGGCACGGGCGCAAATCAATATTCGTGCCTTGCATACCATTAAAATGCAGATGCGCCAGAATGACTGGATTGTGCAGGCCGGCCGGGATGAACGCCAGCGTATGCTATGGCAGACTACAGCCAAAGGGCAGAAGTTGCTGGACAGTAACCTGCTTGATAATGATCGTGTTTTTCAATATAAATCGACGTATTAATTCATTTAGTAACAGACGGGAAAGCTGTTAAAGTAAACGCGTTCCCTAATGATTCCTGAGAGCCTGATGTCTGTTGTTGCGAAACCGAAAATCACCATTATTCTGGCCAATTTGGGTACACCGGATGCACCGACTGTGCCCGCGGTACGACGTTTTCTGAAACAGTTCCTGTCTGATCAGCGGGTGATTGAAATTCCCAAACTGCTGTGGCAAATTATTTTAAGGCTGTTTATTTTACCGTTTCGCCCCAAACGCGTGGCGCATGCCTATGCTATGGTCTGGAATCAGGATTCGCCTATGCGCGAGATTTTGCAGGCGCAGGTCGATGCCGTCAGACAGACCTTAAGCCCGCTCTACCCGGAATTTGAGCTGAATATTGTGCCAGCCATGACTTATGGCAACCCGGGTATCGACGCTTTGCTGGCAAAGCTGGCCCAGCAGCCGCAAGATCATCTCCTTGTCCTGCCGCTATTCCCACAATATTCCGCAACCTCTACCGCGCCGCTGTATGATGCTATAGCCAAATGGATTCCGCAGCAGCGCAATTTGCCGGGGCTGAGCATTATCCGCGATTATTATCAGCATCCTTTGTATATTCAGGCTTTGGCGCAGAGTGTGCGCGAATTTCAGGCCAAGCATGGTCCGGCGGAAAAACTGCTGATGTCGTTTCATGGTATTCCACAGCCGTATGCCGATAAAGGCGACCCGTATGCCGAGCGCAGTCGCACAACCGCTCAACTGGTGGCGCAGGCGCTGGGTTTAAATGAGGATCAATGGGCGATCAGCTTCCAGTCACGTTTTGGCAAACAGGAATGGGTCAAGCCCTATACCGATGTACTGCTCGAAGAATGGGGCAAGCAGGGAGTCAAATCGGTCCAGATCATGAGTCCGGCATTTTCTGCCGACTGTCTGGAAACCCTGGAAGAACTGGCCATACAAAATGCCGAGATTTTTCAGCAGGCGGGCGGGGAACACTATGCCTATATTCCGGCGCTGAACCAGCGGGATGATCATTTACAATTGCTGAATGCCTTGCTTCAGGCTAATCTGGATGCGCTAAAACAGACTTTTGCCCATTTTCAACAGGACGCTTAACTCATGTTACAAGTCAAAATTGTGCCGGTCACGGCATTTGCCCAAAACTGTTCCATCGTCTGGGATGCAGAAAGTAAAGAGGCTATTTTGATTGATGCGGGCGGTGAACCGGACAAGCTGCAGGCAGAAGTCGAAGCACTGGGCTTAACTGTGAAAGCCTTATGGTTAACTCATGGTCATCTGGATCATGCTGGTGCTGTCGGTGCTTTAAAAAAACACTGGAATGTGCCGGTCATTGGTCCGCATAAGGAAGATGCGTTCTGGCTGGATATGATTCAGGAAGTATCGGCGCGTTATGGTTTCCCGATTCCTGAAAAGGTCGAGGTGGATCAGTGGCTGGAAGGTGGTGAGCAGCTGCAGCTGGGCAATGAACAGTTTGAAGTGCGTTTTGCGCCGGGACATACCCCAGGTCATGTGATGTTCTATAATGGCAATTACGGTTTGCTCTGGACCGGTGATGTGCTGTTTAAAGGCTCGATTGGCCGGACAGATTTCCCGCGTGGGAATCATCAGCAATTACTGGATTCAATCCAGCGTGAATGTTTTAGCCTGCCGGATGAAACCCAGTTTATTTCAGGGCATGGTCCGATCAGTACCATTGGTTTTGAAAAACAGCACAATCCTTTTGTGGCGGGGCAGGCCGGTTAATCTGCAAATCTCACCCTAACCAAAGTCAGCACAGTGCTGACTTTTTTATTGCGCCGTTTTGATTGCCATTTATTTGCGAAACGGGTCATTCAGCTGTTTTTTCGCTTCCATGCCCACCAGCCAGGCCATTAAGGCAAATAATACCGCCACCCCAATCAGCAGCGTATCCTGACTATATAAACCGACCGCCAGCATTAAGATTGCGGCAAGCAGAAAGGCGAAAAAAAGAATTTTCAGGAGCGTGGGCATACAGGGCTCGATAATTAGAATCTCGAGGCCATTTAAAAAAGAACCGAATGCGAATAGGGTAACGTTTTGCAGTAAAATTTTTAAATGTGTGCGCTGTTTGCGCAAAGAAGTTTTAAATGTGTAGGATTTTTATTACACCTTTCCAGTAAAAGCGGCTTTTTGTAAAACCGCGTAACTCATTTTAGTCTTCCGGGTTATCTACCGAGGGTGCATCCTGAGTCGGCAGGCGATATTCATCACTGGCCCAGGCGCCCAAATCAATCAGCTTGCAACGCTCGGAACAGAAAGGGCGAAATTCATTGCCTTCCCAGACAGAAGGTTCACCACAACGTGGGCAAGGGAATGTACGTGGCATGCGGGTCTCCTGATAAAATCCCGGATTAGATTAGGCAAAAACAGCTGCACTTGATAGACTTGTGCGGTTTTTTATAAGTTTGATCTGATTATGCCCATTCGTCAATTTCAAGCCCAGCGTATGCATGCTCCGCGTGACTTTCAAGCCATTGCCAATACTCCTGTCTGTATCGAAATTGGTGCGGGCAAAGGCAAGCACGCGCTGTTGTTCAGTGGGCAACATCCTGAGCAAACCCTGTATGCGATTGAGCGCACCCGGGAAAAGTTTATGGCCATGCAAAAGCAGCATGGATTAGAACCGCATGCCAATCTGCAGCCAGTCCATGCCGATGCCTTACCGTGGATTGTACATGCGCTATATCCGGCGCAAGTCGAGCAGTGCTTTATTTTATATCCGAATCCGGAGCCGCATAATCCGGCCCAGCGCTGGCTGAACATGCCATTTTTTGAGTTTTTGCTGTCACGTTTGCAACCGAATGGACAGATTACCCTGGCCAGTAATATCCCTGAATATATTGCCGAAGCTGAACAGCAATTATTGGCGCTATGGAAACTACCGTTTGAGAAACAGCGGATTGCCGCCGATTCTGCCCGGACCCATTTTGAAATTAAATATTTGCAGCGCGGTGAATTGTGCCAGCAACTGATTATTCGCAAACCGGAGGGTTATCGTACCCGTTTTGACGATTTTCAGCCGCTTCAGGGCCAGTCGCCAGTGCAGGCAGTGGAAGAATAAGCATGTCCAAGTGGATTGCCATTATCGGGGCAGGCCCGGCCGGCTTGATGGCGGCTGAGGTGCTCAGCCAGTATGGCTATAACCTGCATGTCTATGAGCAGAAGCCTTCGGCAGCACGCAAGTTTTTAATGGCCGGAAAAACCGGGTTAAATATTTCCCATGCCGAAGCAGTGCCGCAGTTTATTCAGCGTTATGATCAGGCCGACTGGCTGGCGCCGTGGATTCAGCGCTGGGATGCTGGCTGGATTCAGGACTGGATGGCAGGCTTGGGCATTCGCTCTTATGTCGGTTCATCCGGGCGGATATTTCCGGTGGAGATGAAAGCTGCACCGCTATTACGGGCCTGGTTAAAACGACTGGCGGATAATGGGGTGCAGTTTCATTACCGCCAGCAGGTCAAAGGCCTTGAGCAGCAACAGCTGCAGATTCTGGACTTAAAACATGGGCAACTGCGCAGTGAAGCATTTGATGCGATTGTGCTGGCTTGTGGTGCGCTGTCGTGGTCGCAATTAGGCAGTGATGGTGCCTGGCAGGACTGGCTCCGTCCAGAGCAGATTGAACCATTTCAGGCCAGCAATGCCGGGGTGGAATATCCGTGGTCCAGCTTTATGCAGCCAGTGTTTGGTCAGCCTTTAAAACGGGTTGAGGCCTGGGTAGAACCGCATACGCGCAGTATCGGCGATATTGTCCTGACCCATTATGGACTGGAAGGCGGCCTGATTTATAAGCAGGGCCGGGCCTTACGTGCACAGCTGAAACAGCAGCAGCGCATGGTGCTGTTTCTGGATTTACTGCCCGAGCAGTCCCAGGCGCAGCTGGCCAAAAAATTACACCCCAGTAAAAAGCAGTCACTTAGCAATGTCTGGCGTAAAGCCGGTTTAGATGCAGCCAAAAGCAGTCTGCTGCGTGAACTGGTCGATAAAAGCTTATGGCATCAGCCGGAGGCGCTGGCGGCACAGGTGAAACAGCTGCGGATTGAATTAACGGGTTTTCGCCCGATTGAAGAAGCGATTAGCTGTGCCGGCGGAATCAAGCGCAGTGCCTTCAGCCCGCAGTTACAGCTGAAGGATCATCCGGCAGTATTTTGCTGCGGTGAAATGCTGGACTGGGATGCACCCACCGGCGGCTATTTGCTCACGGCCTGTTTTGCCACCGGACGGGCAGCTGGGGAAGGTGTACATGCCTATCTCGCTACAGGGCAGTAAAACTCACCGGCATTCTCCCTGTAAAGATCAGGGCTATTTAGGCCCTGAAATGATAGATGTTATTTATTGGTCGAGCTGTGGATACTGGTCGCGCCAGTGTTCTAATTGCTCTTGGGCATGAATAAATTTCCCCAGACCTTTAACGCTGTCTGGTGCACTCTCCGATGCAGCTGAAGCTGGTTGCTGGGCATGCAGCTGGGCCTGATGATCCCAATATTCATACATCAGACCCTGAATATAGCGGCCCTGTTCAGTTTTTAAATCCAGCGCTTTCAGCATATTCAGGGCCGACTGGATATTGTCACCTTGCCGGCTTCGTGCAAAGACATCATCCAGCGTGCCTTGCTGCTGCATCTGCATTAGTTCAACTTCCATTTCCTCACTCATCTGGCCAAAGCGCTGTTCATAGTCGGTTAGCAGCTGCAGGTCATGCAAGTCCTGCTCGGTTTTCGGGAAAGTGCGTACCGGCTCACTTTTCAGTTCCTGAAGCACCTGATCTTCGGCGCTTAATTCCTGCTTCGGTTCTGGTGACGGATTACGCTCGCAGGCACTCAACAGCAGTGCACTGCCAAGCAGACAGGCCAGAGATAAAGGTTTGATCAGATTGGACATGACAGGTTCATCCTTATTGTTCTGTAATTTTTGTAAAGCTATACACATGGGTCAGGTAGGGAAAGTCAATTTGTTGCTGCGGCTGTTTGCCTGTATATTGCAGCACCATCTGCTCGAACTGCTGTTTCAGCTGCTGTTGCTGGTGTTCAGGCAGCGCGGCAATAAAACTGGTAGAAAGCAGGCGTTTTGACACCACCTGTTCAACTGTACCGCTTTGCCATTGCTGAAAAGTAGCTTCTGCGTTAGCGTTAAAGCCGGTTGCAGCCGAAAAGACCTGTCGCCATTGGCCGCTATGAAAACGCGGGGTATCACCTTCCAGCGGCGCTATATGCTCGGCCAGTGCCTTGACCCAGTCGATGCGGGTGTCACGCTGATTCCAGATCAGCAACAGCTGGCCACCCGGTTTCAGCACCCGGTAAATTTCGTTCAGGGTTTCAAGATTGGCAAACCAGTGAAAGGACTGCGCGCAGCAGACGGCATCGACACTGGCATCAGGCAGCGGCAGGGCATGACTATAGGCTTGAATGCTTTGCACATCAGGATAGTGTTGCTGTAGTTGTGCCAGCATTTCGGCCACCGGCTCAACAGCAATCACATGCGGGCTAAGCTGTTGCAGAATCGGCAGGAATTTACCGGTACCGGCACCTAGGTCGACACAGACCGGTGCGGCATCAGATTTGAGCTGGTTTTTTAACCATGCAACCAGCGCTTGTGGATAACTTGGTCGGACCTGTTGATAAAGTTTGGCGGCTGTGGAAAAGCCTTGTTCTGCTGCAGGATGGAGGAATTGTGTCATATTTTGCGCTTTTTTATCTGCCGGGCATCTATAAAATAACATATTCGCTTTTTAGTCGTCGGCATACGGTCTATTTGTTATTTTGAATCTTGATAGAGGGCTGTGCAGCTCTGGTGTGGGAATGGATAAACACATAATTTTTGAAGACGATCATATCCGCGTCATCTGGATGCCCGGTCATTCAGAGGCGCTGATTTTTTCTTTTGGCGATTTAATTACCCGCGCCAAAGGCCTGACCATTAATGCTGAAAAGTCATTGAGCAAACACGGCTATAATGTGGTTGGCATCATGCCAAAGGAGAAATCCTGGTTTCCCGAACAGTCGATGCGCGCGATGCTGAATGAAATTGCCGCCACCATTGCGCCGTTTCAGCAGCGTATTGGCTATGGCGGTTCGATGGGTGGTTATGCGGCCATCAAATATTCCAACCTGCTTGATTTGCAACGTGTGGTGGCACTGGTGCCGCAATATTCGATTGATCCGGAAGATATTCTGGACACGCGCTACAATATGTTCTTCCATCCGCAGCACAATGCTGACATGCGTATTCAGCCCCAAGATGTTTCGGCTGAGCGCGAATATATCGTGATTTATGATCCGCACTATGCCGAAGACCGCGCCCAGTATTTAAAACTGCAGGCGGTACTGCCTTCGCTGCAGACCCTGCATTTACCGTTTACCGGACATGATGCGATTGCGGTGCTGGCCAGTTCCGATTTGCTCAATGATTTTCTTAGCCATCCTTTTGATCCGGCACATTTTTACCAGAAGATGCGTCAGGTCAAAAAGAACAGCAAGTTCTACTATCGCAAGCTGATTGAAAACCTGTTGCCACGGCACAAACATGCGCTGGGGCAAATCCTGAAAAATAACGAACTGCAACTGGACAGCGGCTTTTTTGATGCCAAGCTCAAGCAGAACCTGATTCGCTCGCTGCTCAGCAATAAACAGGTCGATCAGCATGACCTGCATAAACTCGGGATTCAGTTTAACCTGCCGCAGGAAAGCCGCCGCCAGCTGATGGACTGTTTTGGCCATGGGCTGGTATTTAATGTCATTAGCCAGAAGATCGAAAGCTATGCTGCCAGTGCTGTGGCCTTAAACCATAAATTTCTGATTCCGATTTATGCCAAGGGCAATGGACTGGTACAAATCTGGCTGAATGACCAGCGTTATATTGTGGCCATGAATGATCGTCAGGTCATGAAACTGTTTCAGGAACAGGATGAGCTCAGCGCCGGTATGCACCCCATCGTGATTAAAAAATACAGCGATTATTATGTGCTGAGTTATAAACAGCTGAATTTAAGTAGTGATGAATTTGGCGGCAATGAATTTGTCGATGATAGCCCGGAAAGTGCCAAATTTGTGACCCAGCCCGAAGTGGTGCTGTAAGCCAAAACTGCACTGACCCCGAAGTCCTTGTTTTATTTTATATTCAGGCTAAGATGAAGATGGATGTAAAACAACCAGTGGATAAAAGTAGGGTAGTGTTATGACCATTCGACCTCTGTCTGTTGTGGTACTGAGCCTGCTGGGTTGGGCTGTTCCGTCCGTTGCTTCGGCACAAACGGTGCATTATTCAGCCTATATGGTGTTCGGCAGTGGCCTGTTATTGGTATTGGCTTTAACCATTTATGTCATTCGGCAAATCCGCTTTTCTTTACGCAATTATCACAGCAAGCGCCCATGAACTCATGGGCGTTTTTTTGTGGGCATCCCATTTTTGAACTGACGCGCAGCGCTACAAGTGTGCTTTAATTTCTTCACGCCATGATGAGAGGATGCACCACATGAACGCCATATTTCTGGATTTTGCCTCGCTGGATCAGGATGATTTACAGCTAGAAGACTTAAACGCTGTCTTTCAGCAGCAGTTAACGCTGTATCCAACCACTTCGCCTGCAGAGCTGCTGCCACGGGTGCAATCTGCCGAGGTGATTATCAACAATAAAGTCTTGCTGGATGCCGCGACATTACAGCAATGCCCGCAGCTTAAACTGATCCTGATTTCAGCCACCGGTACCAATAATGTCGATTTGGAACAGGCACGCCGCCAGGGTGTGGTGGTGTGTAACTGTCAGGGTTATGGCACGGCCGCAGTGGCGCAACATACCTTAATGCTGATGTTAAATCTGGCTACTTCTTTTGTGCCTTATCATCAGGCGGTGCAACAGGGCCAGTGGCAGCGTTCTAGCCAGTTCTGTCTGCTGGATTATCCAATTGTCGAGCTGGCTGGAAAAACGCTGGGCATTGTCGGTTATGGTGAGTTGGGGCAGGCAGTGGCCAAGCTAGCCGAAGCCTTCGGCATGCAGGTCAAAATTGCTGCTCTCGCCAACCGGCCACAATCTGCGTCGCGGGTGCCTTTTGCCGAGCTGTTACCGCAGGTGGATTTTTTAAGCCTGCATTGTCCACTGACCGAAGATACCCGGGATTTAATCGGGCCGGCTGAGTTTGCTGCCATGAAACATAGCGCGTTTTTAGTTAACTGTGCCCGCGGCGGTATTGTCAATGAAGCGGCGCTGGCCGAAGCCTTACTGTCCGGACAAATTGCCGGTGCGGCGATGGATGTGCTGAGTGTCGAGCCACCCAAGCAGGGCAATATCCTGTTAGACCCAGCTATTCCCAATTTAATTTTAACCCCGCATAGTGCATGGGGCAGTGTAGATGCGCGGCAGCGGATTGTGCAGCAAATGGTAGAAAACGTGATCGCGTTTCAGCAGGGCCAACCGATCCGTCAGGTCAATTAAGCAGATATCAAGCAATAAAAAATACGGACGCATTCAGGTCCGTATTTTTGGGTGGAATGAAAAGGCGAGTGATGATGAGGCTCTCGCTCACTCCCGTCTTAAAGTTCGGTCACGGCATAGCTGGTGGCCCCTGAACCGGTTTCAGCAGGTACTGATGCCGCCGGTTGAGCGGTATCTGGCTGACTCAAGCTGCCCTGTACAATTGGTACCGGCTGTTGCGGTGCGCCGCCTAAAGCTTCTTTGGTGTCCTGAATTTTCTGGTTGGCCTGTTGCGTGGTGTTGCTGGTTAAGGTTTTGGTATTTTCCCAGGCCTGATGCACCGAAGGCCGTACTTTTTGCACACCTTTTTCTGCCACTTCACCAACCCGATCTGCCGCGTTTAAAACACCTTGCTGTGCTTTATAGGCCCAGACATGCAGTAAATTCGGATTATCGGCATACGGCTGAATTGGGGCTTGGAGCTTGGTGCTGCTATTCGCTTCTGCTGGTGGAGTTTGTGCCCAGACTGCAGTGCCCATGAGCATAAGGCCAACAGCCAATACGGATTTCATTTTATGCATAATCATGCCCCCTGCTAAAAGAGAATGGAAAGCCTAAGCCTAAACTGAAGGCATGAAGAAATCATGAAGATTCCTGTTACTGTGTTGAGCATCTGCTGAATTGTCTTGAAACTCAAGCACAAAATTAAAAAAGCCCGCAGGGTTGCAGGCTTGGTTCTCTCATTTTGATTATTGTGCTGCGCCCACTGCGGTATGGGTTTTACTGCTGACTTTGGCTTTGGCCACAGGCGTATCGACATCAACCTGCGCATTGCTGTGCAATTGTACCTGTGCCGATTTCTGTTTCAGGCTGTTTTTGGTTTTTTCCGTACGATCTGCGGCATGTTCACGGGCTGCTGCGGCTTTCTTGGCGGCAGACTGTTTCAGTTCGCTTGAGCGTTCATAGGCCGCCTGTTTTAAATCTGCGGCTTTTTCTTTGCCGGCTTCGGCTTTTTCATTGCTGAACTGTTTGGTGTTTTGCCAGGTGTTCTGGGTCGTGGTTTTTACGCTATGTAATCCTTGACCGACATGCTCGCCTGCGCTGTGTAAGGTCTGCTGCGTACCTTGCACTACATTATTTAAAAGTCCACCAGCCTGTGGCGTCTGCACAGCTGCCGATGCGTTGACATTGGCCTGAAGTGCGGGCGCGGCATACAGTGAAGATGTCGCGAGTAGGGCGCTGCTCATGAATATTGTTGTGAGAGTTTTCTTCATAGGATTTTCCTTGCATGTGTGCCACAGACGCAATGCTGTGAGCGGTGCCTATCTTAAGGAGAAAAATATGCGCCGATATGCTTTATGCAAAAACATCCACAATCTTGCTACAACTGCTTAACAATTCAGGCATTTTTGTAAACCGGGGATTGGCTGCGAAGTCTTATACCAGTTGGTATAGCAGATATAATTTGAATGATGAAAAATCTATTTATTTTTCAGGTTATTTTTATTTTTTCTGAAAAATGTGGAAAAGCACCACATTGCTGTCCCACAATTTTTCACAAGAGGAAGCTCATTTGAGCTTCCTCTTGTTTTATGGGTATTTTATCGGGTGAAAATAAAGCTTTTAAAGTTCTTCTTTCAAACAAATTCACTTGAATTATTC